>JAGOBQ010000004.1 GCA_017999215.1 Thermoanaerobaculia bacterium | reverse complement strand
CGTGAAGAACGCCGGCTACCACGTCGCTCAGTTCTGGGACGGCCGCGCCCGGACGCTCGAGGAGCAGGCCGAGGGGCCGATCCTGAACCCGGTGGAGATGGCGATGCCCGACGCCGCCGCCGTCGAGGCCGCGCTCCGGGTGCTCCCGGAGTACCGGGAGCCCTTCCAGGCCGCCTTTCCCGGCGAGACCGAGCCGATCACGCTCCGCAACACGGCCCGGGCCCTCGCCGCCTTCGAGCGGACCCTGAAGACGCGGGACCGCCTCGACGACTTCCTCCGCGGCGACCTCGACGCCCTCTCGCACAGGGAGACCGCCGGCCTGAAGCTCTTCCTGACGACCGGCTGCACGACCTGTCACAACTCGCCGACGATCGGCGCGAACCAGTTCCAGGTCCTCGGTCTCGTGAAGGAATGGGAGACGAAGGACGAGGGGCGGTTCGCGGTCACGAAGAACGAGGAGGACCGGAAGAAGTTCAAGGTCCCCTCGCTCCGGAACGCCGTCGCCACGGGCCCTTACTTCCACGACGGCTCCGTCGACCGCCTCGACGAGGCGGTCCGGAAGATGGCCTGGCACCAGCTCGGCAAGGAGCTGACCGACGACGAGATCTCCTCGATCGTCGCCTTCCTCGGGGCGCTCGCCGACCGGAGCGGCCCCGTCCTCCCGCCCGCGGCGCCGCCGAAGGAGATCGCCCGATGAAGCACCGCTCGCTCGTGAAGGACGCCGCCGCCCGCTCCGGCCTGCCGGAGGCGACCGTCGAGAGGGTCGTCGCCGCGCTCGCCGACGTCGTCCACCACGCGCACGCCACCCCCGACGAGCTCCTCCACGCGCTGCTCGGGGCCGACGAGCCGCTCCACGCCCACCCCGTCGACCCGCGCGACGCGGAGGTCGTCGCCGACCTCGTCGAGAGGGCGAAGGTCCACCCCCTCGGCCTCGACTACCTGAAGGGGGGCCACCTCGGGAGCGTCGCCGTCACGTTCGAGACCCACGCCTTCACCGTCCTCGCGGCGCGCGAGCTCCTGAGGTGAACATGACGAGCTGGAACCTTCCGAAGAGCGTCGACCTCGCCGACATCACCGTCCGCGACGGCTTCCAGCACGAGGAGAAGTGGATCCCGACCGAGGCGAAGCTCTGGGTCCTCGAGGAGCTGATCCTCGCGGGCTACCGGCGCCTCGAGGTGACGAACCTCGGGAACCCGAAGGGGATGCCGCAGTTCCGCGACGCCGACGAGCTCCTGAAGGGGATCCGGGGAAGCGCCCGCGTCTCGAAGCAGATCGGCGAGGTGGAGCTGACGGCGGTGACGATCCGCGAGAAGGCCGTCGACCGGGCGATCGCCGCGAAGGCCGAGGGGTGGGGTCCCGACCGGATCCTGATGATGGTCTCGACCTCGGCCTCCCACATGAAGAAGAACTCCGGCCTCGACCACGCCGGCTACTGGGCCGAGGCGGAGCGCTGCATCCGCAAGGCGCACGACGCCGGGATCCGCGTGAACGGGACCGTCAGCACGATCTGGGGCTGCCCGATCGAGGGGCCGACGAGGCTCGAGGACGCCGTCGCGTTCACGAAGCGCTTCCTCGACATCGGCGCGGACGACATCGAGCACGCCGACCACGACGGCTCCGCTCCGCCCGACCGGGTCTACGCCTACTACTCCATGGTCCTCGACGCCCTGCCGGACGTGACGAAGCACCTCGCCCACTTCCACGTCACCCGCGGCTGGGGCCTCGCGAACGTCCTCGCGGCGCTCCAGGCCGGGATCGTCCGGTACGAGAGCACGCTCGGCGGGATCGGCGGGCAGCCCGCGAACTTCTTCGACGGCGCCCCCGTCTCCGGGACCGGCCGCTACTACTACCAGGACCCGAACAACGTCGGCCTCGTCTGCACCGAGGACCTCGTCGTCATGCTCGACGAGATGGGGATTCGCACCGGCCTCGACGTCGACCGGGTCCTCGCCACGGGGCGGATGGTCGAGCGGATCGTCGGCCGGCGGCTCCGGAGCGAGACCGTCAAGTCGGGGCGGATCCCGAAGAAGCCGACCGGCTTCTGACGAGGCGCCCCTCGGAGCGCCGAGGACGCGTCCGGGGCCGTTCGCCCCGGGGACCGCGACCGCCTCGCGGCCGCCGGCTCGGGTCGTGAGCAGCCAGCGCCCGTGCGGCCCTCCGGCTGCCGGACTGGCCCGCCCCTGATCAGGACCAGTACGGGGCCTGTTCGTGCTCGCCGTCGTGTGGTACCTTCCACGTTTTTTTTGAGATCGTCGCTCAACAGCGACCCACCGCGAGGAGAGGGATTTGCATCGTACAGGGAGGTCCCGGCACCACCTCCGTCCGTCCGCGACAGCTCCGGGGAATCGGCCCGAGCCCGAAACGGCCCCAGGGGGGGTCGAAATTCCCCGCCTCTCTCCGAGAAAGGCATAAGCGCAGATGGCCCAGCTCTTTCCGAAGAGCGCGAACTCCCTCGCGCCCGCCTCCCTCGCCGCGCTCGTCCTCGTGGCCGGAGGCGCCGTCGGCTCGCTCCTGGCGCTCGACTACGCCGGCTTCAACCAGCGGCGCGGCGAGACGGTCGAGCAGAAGGTCCCCTTCAGCCACGAGCACCACGTGGCGGGCCTCGGCATCGACTGCCGGTACTGCCACACCTCCGTCGAGACCTCCGCCGTCGCGGGGATCCCTCCCACCTCCACCTGCTACAACTGCCACAAGACCGTCTGGAACGAGGCCCCGATGCTCGAGCCCGTCCGCTCCAGCGTGAAGACGGGCCAGCCGCTCGAGTGGACGAAGGTCCACGACCTCCCCGACTTCGCGTACTTCAACCACTCGATCCACGTCGCCAAGGGGATCGGCTGCGCGACCTGTCACGGGCCGGTCCACGAGATGCGCCTCATGCGCTCCGCGCAGCCGCTCCAGATGCGGTGGTGCCTCGACTGCCACCGGAACCCCGAGAAGTTCATCCGGCCGAAGGAAGAGATCTACAACATGACCTGGAAGGCGAAGGACCAGGAGACGCTGGGCCGCGAGCTCGTGAAGGCCTACGGCGTCCGCCCGCCCGCCGAGATCACCTCCTGCGGGACCTGCCACCGATGAGCCGGGGCGAGGAGAGAGACCTGATGAGCCTTCCGAGCCCCGGCCCCGCGCTCGCGGACGACGCCTCGGCCCCCGCCCGGTTCCCGATCGACCTCGCCGCGATCCGCGAGCGACTCGACCGGCGCCAGGGTCCCGCCTTCTGGCGCGGGCTCGAGGAGCTGGCCGACGACGCCGGCTTCCGCGAGTTCCTGGCGACGGAGTACCCCCGTCACGCCTCCGACTGGGACGAGAGCCTCGACCGCGGCTTCTCGCGCCGCCGCTTCCTCGAGCTCGGCATGGCCTCGATGGCCCTCGCCGGGATGACGGCCTGCACCCGGCAGCCCGTCGAGAAGATCGTCCCGTACGTGAAGCAGCCCGAGGAGATCGTCCCCGGCGTGCCGCTCTTCTTCGCGACGGCGACGACCGTCGGCGGCTTCGCGCAGCCGCTCCTCGCCGAGAGCCACGAGGGGCGCCCGACGAAGGTCGAGGGGAACCCCGAGCACCCGGCGAGCCTCGGCGGCGCCACGGCCCTCGCGCAGGCCTCCGTCCTCGGCCTCTACGACCCCGACCGCCTCAAGGTCCCGACGAAGCTCGGCGTCCTCGACACCTGGTCCCGCCTCGTCTCCGAGCTCCAGGCCGCCGCGAAGGCCCAGAAGCAGGTGGAGGGCGCGGGGCTCCGCGTCCTGACGCAGACCGTCACGTCGCCCACGCTCGGCGCGCAGCTCGCGGCGCTCCTCGCCGCCTACCCCAAGGCGAAGTGGCACCAGTGGGAGCCGGCCGGCCGCGACGCCGTCCGGGCCGGAGCCCGGCTCGCCTTCGGGCGCCCCGTCGAGACCCGTTACGACCTCGGCGCCGCCGACGTCGTCGTCTCCCTCGACTCCGACCTCCTCGCCTCCGGCCCCGACTCGGTCCGCAACGCGAAGGCCTTCTCCGCCCGCCGCCGCCTCGTGGACGGGAAGACCGAGACGTCGCGGTTCTACGCCGTCGAGGTCTCCCCGACCCCGACCGGAACGCTCGCCGACCACCGCCTCCCGCTCCGCGCGAGCCTCCTGCCCGCCTTCGCGCAGGCGCTCGCCGCGGCCCTCGGCCTCCCCGCGTTCGCCGCGCCGGCCGGCCTCGGCGAGCAGGCGGCGAAGCTCGCCGCCGCAGCGGCCCGCGATCTTCGTGGCGCCGCGGGCCGCTCCGTCGTCGTCGCGGGCGAGTTCGCCCCGCCCGAGGTCCACGCCGCCGCCCACTCGATCAACGAGGCGCTCGGAAACGTCGGGAAGACCGTCTTCCTCACGGAACCTGTCGAGGCGGAGCCGGTCGACCAGCTCGCCTCGCTCCGCGAGCTCGTGGAGGACGTGAGGGCGGGCTCCGTCGAGCTCCTCCTGATCCTGGGCGGGAACCCGGTCTACGACGCGCCGTCGGACCTCGCGTTCGGCGAGGCGCTCCTGAAGGCCGGCCTGACGGTCGCGCTCGCCACCCATCCCGACGAGACGACGCGCTACGGACACTGGGCCGTCCCGATGGCCCACGACCTCGAGGCGTGGAGCGACGCCCGCTCCCTCGACGGCACCGCGGCGCTCGTCCAGCCGCTGGTCGAGCCGCTCTACGAGGGGAAGTCGGCGCACGAGCTCCTCTCCGTCCTCCTCGACGAGGTCCCGCGGAAGGGTTACGACGTCGTCCGGGAAACCTGGAAGGCCGCGCGTCCCGCCGAGGCCGACTTCGAGGCGTTCTGGCGGAAGGCGCTCCACGACGGCGTCGTCCCCGGGACCGCCGCCGCCGCCGTCGCGCTCCCCGTCCGCCTCGCCGAGGTCGCCTCCGCCCTCTCCGCCGCCGCGGCGGCGAAGCCCGCGCCGCTCGAGGCGGTCTTCCGCCCCGACCCGTCGATCCTCGACGGCCGCTACGCGAACAACGGCTGGCTCCAGGAGCTCCCGAAGCCGCTCAGCAAGCTGACCTGGGACAACGCCGCGGTCGTCTCTCCGGCGACGGCCCAGGAGCTCGGCGTCACGAATGAGGACGTCGTGAAGGTCGAGGCGGGCGGGCGCTCCGTCGAGCTCCCCGTTCTCGTCCAGCCGGGGCAGGCGGCCGGCGTCGTCACGCTCCACCTCGGCTTCGGACGGAAGCACGCGGGACGCGTCGGCAACGGCGTCGGCGCCGACGTGACGCCGCTCCGGACGACGGACGCGCCGTGGCTCGTCCCCGCGGTCACATTGAAGAAGACCGGCGGGCGCCATCCCCTCGCCCACACGCAGCAGCACTTCCGGATGGAGGGGCGCGACATCGTCCGGACGATGACCCTCCCCGAGTACCGGAAGGACCCGGCGAAGGCGAAGGGGCACGGCCTCCCGCCGAAGGAGGCGTCGCTCTTCCAGCCGGGCTGGGAGTACAGGGAGAACGCCTGGGGGCTCTCCGTCGACCTCGGCTCCTGCTTCGGCTGCAACGCCTGCGTCGTCGCCTGCCAGTCGGAGAACAACGTCCCCGTCGTCGGCAAGGAGCAGGTCGCGAAGAACCGCGAGATGCACTGGATCCGCGTCGACCAGTACTACGAGGGGAGCGACCTCGAGAACCCGGCCGTCCACCACCAGCCCCTCATGTGCCAGCACTGCGAGATGGCGCCGTGCGAGGTCGTCTGCCCCGTGGCCGCGACGGTCCACGGCGCCGAGGGCCTGAACGAGATGGCCTACAACCGCTGCGTCGGCACGCGCTACTGCTCGAACAACTGCCCCTACAAGGTCCGGCGCTTCAACTTCCTCGAGTACAACGGTCAGAGGGAGGAGGAGCCGGTCCTGAAGATGCTCGCGAACCCGGACGTCACCGTCCGCTCGCGGGGCGTCATGGAGAAGTGCACCTACTGCATCCAGCGGATCAGCCGGACCCGCATCGCCGCCGAGCGCGAGGGGCGCGCGATCCGCGACGGAGAGATCAAGACCGCCTGCCAGCAGACCTGCCCGGCCGACGCGATCGTCTTCGGGAACATCAACGACCCGGCGGCGGGCGTCTCGAAGCTCCGGAGCGAGCCGCGGACCTTCTGGCTCCTCGACGAGCTGAACACCCGTCCGCGGACGACCTATCTGGCCCGGGTCACGAACCCGAGCCCCGACGTGGAGGGCGCCTGACATGTCGACGGCCTACGACGACGTCCGCGGCGCCGACCCGATCGCGCAGCCTCCCGTCCTCGCCCCGGGTCACACGCCGGCCACCGTCACCGAGCGGATCAGCGAGGCCGTCACCACGAAGCTGACGAAGACGCCGAAGTGGTGGCTCGGCGGGTTCGCCGTCGGGTTCGCCCTCCTGAACGTCTTCCTCTTCGCCGTCACGAACCTCTTCATGACCGGCATCGGCGTCTGGGGGAACAACGTCCCGGTCGGCTGGGGCTGGGACATCATCTGCTTCGTCTGGTGGATCGGCATCGGGCACGCGGGGACGCTGATCTCCGCGATCCTCCTCCTCCTCCGGCAGAGCTGGCGCAACTCGATCAACCGCTTCGCCGA
Organism: Thermoanaerobaculia bacterium; assembly: GCA_017999215.1. Taxonomy (GTDB): domain Bacteria; phylum Acidobacteriota; class Thermoanaerobaculia; order UBA5066; family UBA5066; genus UBA5066. Next base: position 20,731 of record JAGOBQ010000004.1, on the reverse strand, counting down.
GGCGATGACGGTCTTCGCCGTCGCGTGCGCCGGCATGTACCCGATCCTCCACCTCGGCCGCCCGTGGCTCCCCCACTGGCTCCTCCCGCTCCCGGGGACGCTCGGCATGTGGCCGAACTTCCGGAGCCCCCTCATCTGGGACGTCTTCGCCGTCTCGACCTACGCGACGATCTCGATCGTCTTCTGGTACGTCGGGATGCTTCCCGACCTCGCGACGCTCCGCGACCACGCGAAGGCGAAGTTCGCCCGCTTCGCGTACGGCGCGGCGGCCCTCGGGTGGCGGAACTCCTCCCGCCACTGGGCGAACTACGAGGTCGCCTCGCTCCTCCTCGCGGGGCTCTCGACGCCGCTCGTCCTCTCGGTCCACTCCATCGTCTCGTTCGACTTCGCGGTCGGCATCGTCCCCGGGTGGCACACGACGGTCTTCCCCCCGTACTTCGTCGCCGGGGCCGTCTTCGCCGGCTTCGCGATGGTCCTCACGCTCGTCCTGCCGCTCCGGCCGCTCTTCAAGCTCCACGACTTCATCACCGAGCGGCACCTGCAGAACATGGCGAAGGTGATGCTGACGACCGGCCTCATCGTCGCCTACGGCTACGTCCTCGAGATCTGGGCGGCCTTCTACAGCGGGAACGAGTTCGAGATCTTCATGGTCCTGAACCGGTTCACCGGGCCGTACGCCACCCAGTATTGGCTCCTCATCCTCCTCAACGTCCTCGTGCCGCAGCTCCTCTGGCTCAAGGGAGTCCGATCGAACGTCTGGGCCCTCTGGGCGATCTCGATGTGCATCAACGTCGGGATGTGGCTCGAGCGGTTCGTCATCATCGTCGTCAGCCTCCACCGCGACTACGTCCCCTCGAACTGGGCGATGTACTCGGGGACGAAGTTCGACGTGATGACGTTCGTCGGGACGATCGGGCTCTTCCTGACGCTCATCTTCCTCTTCCTCCGGTTCCTCCCCGCGCTGAACATGTTCGAGATGCGCGTCCTGACCCCCGAGGCCACGAAGGGCCACGGGGAGGAGAAGTAGGCGATGCACTCCAGCCCCGCCGAGACCTCCCTCCACGGCGTCCTGGCCGAGTTCCGCACGCCCGAGGAGCTCCTCGCGGCGATCGAGTCCGCGAAGGCCGCCGGCTACACGAAGCTCGACGCCTACACGCCCTATCCGATCGAGAAGGTCCTCGACGCCCTGGACCTCCACCACTCGAAGGTGCCGCTCCTGACGCTCGGGGCGGCGATCTTCGGCGCCGTGGCGGTCTTCTCCTTCGCCTACTGGGCGAGCGCGATCGACTACCCGCTCAACATCGGCGGGCGGCCCCTGAACTCCTGGCCGGCGTTCATCCCGGCGACGTTCGAAGGGGCGGTCTTCCACGGCGGGCTCGCGGCGGCGCTCGGGATGCTCGTCCTGAACGGCCTTCCGCGGCCGCACCACCCGGTCTTCGAGGTGAAGAGGTTCGTCGAGCACGCCTCGAAGGACGGCTACTTCCTCCTCGTCGAGGCCGACGACCCGAGGTTCGACGCCCCCGCCGTCCGCCAGCTGCTCGAGGGCCTCGCCCCCGTGGAGGTCAATCTCCTTGAGAACTGAACCGACTTCCGGCTCGCGCCGCCTCGGCGTGGCCGCGCTCGCCTTCGCGGCGCTCCTCGCCGCGGGCTGCCGGCAGGGGATGTACGACCAGCCGAAGGAGAGGCCGCTCGGCCGGAGCGACTTCTTTCGCGACGGCCTCGCCTCCCGCGTCCCGCCCGCGGGCACCATCGCCCGCGGCTGGCTCCGCGAGGACCGGGTCCTCCACACCGGGATCGGCCCCGACGGGAAGTTCGTCTCCGAGCTCCCGGCCGCCGTTCCGCTCGACCGCGCGCTCCTCGACCGGGGCCGCCAGCGCTACGACGTCTTCTGCTCCCCCTGCCACGGCCGGCAGGGGAACGGCGAGGGGATGATCGTCCAGCGCGGCTTCAAGCAGCCGGCCTCGTTCCACGTCGACCGCCTCCGCGCCCAGCCGCTCGGCTACTTCTTCGACGTGATGACGAACGGCTTCAACGAGATGTCGAGCTACGCGAGCCAGGTCCCCGCGAAGGACCGCTGGGCCATCGCGGCCTACGTCCGCACCCTGCAGCTCTCCCGCAACGCCCCCGCCTCCGAGCTCTCCCCCGCGGACCTCGAGGCGCTCGAGAAGGCCGCCGCCCCCGCGGCCGCCGCGCCGGAGGTCCACCCGTGAACCAGGGCTCGAACCCCCTCCCCGAGGGCGTCGAGAAGCTCGGCCGGATCGGCCTCGTCGCCGGCCTCGTCGGACTCGCGCTGCTCGGCGCCGGCTTCGCGACCGACCGCGAGCAGTTCTTCCGCTCCTACCTCACCGGCTACATGTGGATGCTCGGCCTCGCCGCCGGCGCGCTCGGCGTGATGCTCCTCCACCACGTCACGCGCGGCGCCTGGGGCGTCGTCATCCGCCGGATCCTCGAGGCGGCCGCCAGCCCCCTCACGCTCGGCTTCGCCGCCGTGGCGTTCCTCCCGATCGCCCTCGGGACCCACTCCCTCTACGAGTGGACGCACGCCGAGGTCGTCGCGGGCGACGCGATCCTCTCGCACAAGAAGCCGTGGCTGAACGAGCCCGCCTTCCTCGGGCGTTCCGCGCTCTACCTCGTCCTCTGGATCGTCCTCGCCGCCGTCTTCGCGCGCCTCTCGGCCCGCCAGGACGAGACCGGCGACCGGCGGATCGCCCTCTCGATGCAGCGCTGGGGCGCGTTCGGCGTCGTCGCCTTCATCCTCTCGATGACCTTCGCGGCGTTCGACTGGATGATGTCGCTGACGCCCCACTGGTTCTCCACGATCTACGGCCTCTACGTCATCATCGGGCAGGCCGTCGCGGCGATGGCGCTCGTCGCCCTCGCGGGCCTCCTCCTCGGCGAGGGTCCGGCGCCCGCCCTCCCCCTCCAGCCGCGGCACCTCCACGACCACGGCAAGCTCCTCTTCGCGTTCGTCTGCGTCTGGGCCTACTTCGGCTACTCGCAGTTCATCATCATCTGGTCGGGGAACCTGCCGGAGGAGACCTCCTTCTACGCGTCGCGCCTCAACGGGGCCTGGAAGGCGACGACGGTCGTCCTCGTCCTCCTCCACTACGCGCTCCCGTTCGCGCTCCTCCTCTCGAGGAGCCGGAAGCGGAGCGCGAAGGCCCTCGCCCCGATCGCCGTCCTCCTCCTCTTCGCCCGGTGGCTCGACCTGCACTGGCTCGTCGCGCCGGCGTTCTCCGCGAACGCCTTCACGCTCCACTGGCTCGACCTCGCCGCGCCGCTCGCCCTCGGCGGGATCTGGCTCCGCCTCTTCACGCTCGGGCTGAAGGCCCGGCCGCTCCTCCCCGCGAACGAGCCGTTCCTGAAGGAGGCGCTCGCCCATGAGTGACCATCCCCGCCCGCAGCACGAGCCGGCGGAGTTCGATTCCGAGATCCACGTCAAGACGATCTTCGGCGTCCTCGCGGGCCTGACGCTCCTCGTCGCCCTCGCGTTCGGCGGGATGGTCGCCTTCAGCGGCTACCTGAAGTCCCGGTCGATCGCGCGGGACCCCGAGCCGCTTCCCCTCGCCGCGGCGAACGCGCCCCGGCCGCGGCCCCGCGCCGCCCTGCAGGCGGACCCGACGGCCGACATGGTGAAGTTCGCGCGGGAGGAGGAGGCGGCCGTCTCCTCGTACGCCTGGGTCGACCGGGCCGCCGGCGTCGCGCAGATCCCCGTCTCGCGGGCGGTCGAGATCGTCGCGGAGCGCGGGCTCCCCGTCCCTCCGCCGCTCCCCGAGGCCGGCCCCGCGCCCGCCGCCACAGGAGGATCGAAGTGAGCCGCTCCGGCCGCCTCGCCGGTCCCGCGGCGCCGCTGCTCGGCCTCCTCGCCCTCTTCGCGGCGGCTCCCGCCGGCGCGCAGCCGATGATGCCCTCTCCGGCCCGCGAGGTCGGGTGGACGCAGAACCCGGGGACGGCGCTCCCCCTCGACGCGACGTTCCGCGACGAGAACGGCAAGGCCGTCCGCCTCGGCGACTACTTCGGGAAACGCCCGGTCCTCCTCTCCCTCGCCTACTACGAGTGCCCGATGCTCTGCGGCATCGCGCTCGAGGGGCTCGCGCGGAGCCTCAAGGGCTTCACGCTCGCGCCGGGGGCCGACTTCGAGGTCGTCACGCTCAGCTTCAGCCCGGTCGAAGAGCCGCCGCTCGCGCGCGGCAAGAAGACGAACCTCCTCGACCTCTACGGCCGGAAGGCCGAGGGCGAGGCGGGCTGGCACTTCCTGACCGGAGACGAGGCGCAGATCCGCCGCGTCACCGAGGCCGTCGGCTTCCGGTACCGGTGGGACGAGCTCCAGAAGCAGTACGCCCACGCGACCGGAGTCGTCGTCGTGACCCCCGAGGGGGTCATCTCCCGCTACTTCTTCGGTGTCGAATACGCTCCGAAAGAGCTCCGCCTCGGCCTGTCCGAAGCGTCCGAGGGCAAGGTAGGCGGCGTCGCAGCGCAGCTTCTCCTCCTCTGCTACGAGTACGACCCGTCGCTCGGGAAGTACACCGCGACGACCATGACCGTCCTCCGCATCGCCGCCGTCGCCCTCGTCCTCGCCTTCGGCGCCTTCGTCGCCGTGATGCTGAGCCGCGAGCGCCGGAGCCGCGCCCAGCTCGGAGCGAACGCCTGACATGCTGCCGAACGCGCCCGTCTTCCCGCCGGTCTCCTCGACCCTCGCCTCGAAGGTCGACACCCTCTTCTTCTTCACGCTCGGCGTGTCCGTCCTCTTCTCCGTCCTCATCGTCGCGACGATCGCGGTCTTCATCGTCAAGTACCGCCGCCGCCGCGCCGACGAGACCGGCCAGGAGATCCGGGGCAACACCCTGATCCTCGAGCTCGCCTGGTCGCTCATTCCGCTCGGCCTCGTCATGATCAGCTTCTTCTGGGGCGCCTCGGTCTTCTTCGAGTCGTCCCGTCCGCCGGCCGACGCCTGGTCCTTCCACGTCTACGGCAAGCAGTGGATGTGGAAGGTCGAGCACCCGGAGGGGAAGCGCGAGATCAACGAGTTCCACGTCCCGGTGAACCAGGCCGTGAAGCTGACGATGACCTCCGAGGACGTCATCCACAACTTCTCCGTCCCGGCGTTCCGGCTGAAGATGGACGTCCTGCCGGGCCGCTACACCACCGCCTGGTTCAAGGCGACGAAGACCGGCACGTACCACATCTTCTGCGACCAGTACTGCGGCGTCGACCATTCCAAGATGGTCGGGAAGATCCACGTGATGGAGCCGCAGGACTACAAGCGCTGGCTCGTCTCCGGCGCCTCGGCCGGCGGCGCCGTCGCGAGCGGCGAGGAGCTCTTCGTCGCCAAGGCGTGCAACACCTGCCACCGCCCCGACAGCTCCGCCCGGGCGCCCGTCCTCGACGGCCTCTTCGGGAAGCAGGTCGCGCTCGTGGGCGGCCGGACCGTCACCGTCGACGAGAGCTACGTGAGGGAGTCGATCCTCTCCCCCGCGTCGAAGGTCGTCCAGGGTTACCAGCCGATCATGCCGACGTTCCAGGGGCAGATCTCCGAGGAGGAGGTCGTCCAGCTCATCAAGTACATCCGGGACCTCCCGCCCGCCGCCCCTTCCGGCGCGCCGGTCGCCGCTCCCGCCGGAGGACAGCCGTGACCGCACCCGCGACCGCCGCCCCGACCGCGATGCCGAGCTATCTCGAGGCCGCGCACGGCCCGAAGTCGTGGCTCCTGACGAGGGACCACAAGAGGATCGGGATCCTCTACCTGGTGGCGATCTCCTTCTTCTTCGTCCTCGGGGGCCTGATGGCCGTGTTCATCCGGGCCGAGCTCGCGACGCCGCAGGGGGACATGTTCTCCTCCGACGTCTACAACCGGCTCTTCACGATGCACGGCATCCTGATGGTGTTCTTCTTCCTGATCCCGTCGATCCCGGCGGTGCTCGGGAACTTCCTCCTGCCGGTGATGATCGGAGCAAAGGACCTCGCCTTCCCGCGGCTGAACCTCGCGAGCTGGTACCTCTACATGATCGGCGGGCTGATGACGTTCGGCTCGCTCCTGACGGGCGGGATCGACACCGGCTGGACGTTCTACACGCCCCTTTCGACGACGTTCGCGCAGGGACAGGTCGTCCTCACCGCCGTCGGTATCTTCGTCGCGGGCTTCTCGTCGATCCTGACGGGCCTCAACTTCATCGTCACGATCCACCGGATGCGCGCCCCGGGGATGACCTGGTTCCGCCTCCCGCTCTTCGTCTGGGCCCACTACGCGACGAGCATCATCCAGATCCTCGGGACGCCGGTCATCGCCATCACGATTCTCCTCGTCGGTGCCGAGCGGCTCTTCCACATCGGAGTCTTCGACCCGAAGTACGGCGGCGACCCGGTCCTCTTCCAGCATCTCTTCTGGTTCTACTCGCACCCCGCCGTCTACATCATGATCCTGCCCGCGATGGGGGTGATGAGCGAGCTCGTCACCGCCTTCGCGCGGAAGCGGGTCTTCGGGTACCACTTCATCGCCTTCTCGAGCCTCTTCATCGCCGTCATCGGCTTCCTCGTCTGGGGCCACCACATGTTCATCTCCGGCCAGTCCGTCGTGGCCGGGGCGATCTTCTCGTTCCTGACGATGCTCGTGGCGATCCCGTCGGCCGTGAAGGTCTTCAACTGGACGGCGACGCTGTACAAGGGCTCGATCTCGCTCCAGACGCCGATGCTCTACGCGCTCGGCTTCATCGGGGTCTTTCTCATCGGCGGTCTGACGGGCGTCATGCTCGGCACGCTCGGCATCAACATCTACGTCCACGACACGTACTTCATCGTGGCGCACTTCCATTACGTCATGGTGGGAAGCGCGATCATGGGTTACCTGGGCGGCCTGCACTTCTGGTGGCCGAAGATCACGGGGCGCCTCTACAACGAGTACTGGTCTCGCGTTTCGGCCGTCGTCATCTTCGTCGGCTTCAACACGACCTTCTTCCCGCAGTTCATCCTCGGCTACCTCGGGATGCCGCGCCGCTACCACATGTACCCGGCGGAGTTCCAGACGTGGAACGTCCTCTCCTCCGCCGGCGCGACGATCCTCGGGTTCGGCTACCTCCTCCCCGTGATCTACCTCCTCTGGTCGCTGAAGTTCGGGGCGAAGGCGCCCGCGAACCCCTGGGGCGCGAAGGGGCTCGAGTGGGAGACCGCGTCCCCGCCCCCGGTTCTGAACTTCGAGACGCCGCCGGTCGTGACCGAGGAGGCGTACGCGTACGAGACCTCCGTCCCGGCCAAGGAGGTGACCGTTGGCGTCTGAGGCCCGCCCCGCCCCCCTCGCCCACCACTTCGACGACTACGACCAGCAGCGCGAGTCGGCCACGCTCGGGATGTGGCTCTTCCTCGCGCAGGAGGTCATGTTCTTCGGCGGGCTCTTCCTCGCCTACACCGTCTACCGCTGGAAGTACCCGGCCTGGTTCGCCCTCGGCTCGAACCAGCTCGACGTCCCGCTCGGCCTCGCGAACACGATCGTCCTGATCGGGAGCTCCCTGACGATGGTCCTCGCGGTCCGGGCCGCCCAGCTCGGCCGCGCGCGGCAGATCGCCGGCTGGCTCGGCGCGACGATGGCGCTCGGGACGGCCTTCCTCGTCGTCAAGGGGTTCGAATACCACCACAAGTGGACCCACCACCTGATCCCGGGCGCCGGCTTCCACATCGAGGGGACGACCGACCCGGCCGCGCAGACCTTCTTCGTCCTCTACTTCTGCATGACGGGGCTCCACGCCCTCCACATGATCGTCGGCCTCGGCCTCCTCGCGTTCCTCGTCCCGAAGGCGCTCCGCGGCGACTTCTCGGCCGAGAACCACAACTGGGTCGAGGGAGTGGGGCTCTACTGGCACTTCGTCGACGTGATCTGGATCTTCCTCTTCCCGCTCCTCTACCTCCTGGGGCGGCACCACGCCTGAGGCCGACGGAGAATCCATGTCGACCGTTCCCGTCACTCCCGTCCGCACCTACCTCCTCGTCTTCTTCGCGCTCATGGCGCTGACGCTCCTGACCGTGGGGGCCGCGCACGTGAACATCGCCGATCACCTCCCCGGGCAGGTCACCGACGCGATCAACGACGCCGTCGCCATGGCGATCGCCGTGACGAAGGCGACGCTCGTCGTCCTCTTCTTCATGCACGTCTGGCACTCGGCGCGCCTGAACAAGATCGTCGTCTGGGTCTCGCTCTTCTTCATCCTGATCCTCTTCGCCTTCTCGCTCGCCGACTACTTCAGCCGCGGCTGGCTCGGGGTCCCCGGGAAGTAGGCGGGACCCGGGCCCCGAAGAAGCGAGAGGCCCCGGCGTCGCCGGGGCCTCCTGCCGTTTCGGAGGACGGGCGCTCGCCCGCGGCCCGCTACGGTTTCGCGTCGGCCAGGGCGATCGCCGCACCGAAGACCGTGCGCGCCCCCGACTCCATCGTCTTGGGCGTGACGAAGTAGACCGTGTCGTCCGGCGAGTGGTAACCGTGGTGGTCGCCCCCCATCGCGAAGAGCGAGACGGCGTGGATCCCCTTCTCGAAGAACGGCGCGTGGTCCGCGCGCCCCTCCCCGCGGATCCTCCCCGACTTGAGGCCGAAGCCGGGGGCGAGGCGGTCGCGAGCCCCCTCCATCGCGGCCCGGATCTCGGGGAAGTTCTCCCCGCCCGCGACGTAGAGACCGTTGCCCGCGCCGAGCATGTCCATGTTCAGGACCGCGACGCACTTCTCGAGCCCCTTCGGCGGATGGCTCGCGAAGTGCGCCGCGCCCAGGAGACCGAGCTCCTCGGCCGCGAAGAAGACGAACGCGATCGTCCGCCGCGGGCGGACCTTCAGCGTCGCGGCCGCCCGCGCGACCTCGAGGAGGCTCGCGGCGCCGGACGCGTTGTCGTCGGCCCCCGGGTTGAGGCGGGGCCAGTCGCCGATGTGGTCGAGGTGCGCTCCGACGACGACGTACTCCCCCTTCACCGCGGGGTCGGAGCCGGGGAGGAGGGCGACGACGTTGTGCGTCGTCACCTCGCGCCACGGGCGCCCCTTCACCGAGAAGCGGAGCCGGCTCCCGGTCTCGAAGGACGCGAGCGCCCCCTTCGAGAGGACCTTCCGGAGCTCGGCGACGGTCAGCTTCTTCCCGGCGAGGAGCCGGTCGGCGAACGCCTCGCTCACCATCGCCTCGGGGAGGTCGCGGCTGATGCCGACGCTCGTCGAGGTGACGGGGCTGTCGATCAGGAGGAGCCCGGCCGCTCCCTTCCGTGCCGCCGCCTTCGTCCGGGCGACCGTGGAGCGGTGGTCCTTCCACTCGCGCCCTTCGGGCTCGCCCCGGAGGACCAGGACGACCTTCCCCTTCACGTCGACGCCGGCGTAGTCGTCGCGCCCCTCGGCCGCGGCGTCGAAGCCGTAGCCGACGAAGACGACCTCGGCCGTGACGTCGCCGGAGCCGCCGTTCAGCATCGGCGACCAGTCCTTCAGGACCTCCGCCTCGTACGGCTTGCCGTCCTTCTCCCCCTCGGCGGGGAGGAACGTCAGGCTCGCGGCCTCGATTCCGGCCAGGCCGTGCGTGAAGGCCTGCCGGTAGTCGGGGAGGTCCGCGGGCGGGCGGAGGCCCGCCTTGCGGAGCTCGGAGACGACGTGGTCGACCGCCTTCCCATAGCCCTCCGTCCCGCTGAGCCGCCCGGCCATCCCGGGCGCGGCGAGGACCTCGACCGTCGCGAACGCCGACGCGGCCGCGATCCGCGCGGAGGCCGAGGCGACCTCGGCCTCCGTCGGACCGGCGGCCTGCGAAACCCCGGAGACGACGAGCGACGCGCCGACGAGAAGCGGGAGGAGCGCGTGGCGTCCCCCCACGACCCGCCGTTTGGTCACTTCTTCACCTCGGCGGCCGGGACCGCGGCAGGGGCCTTCCCCTTCAGCGCGGCGAGGACCTCCGCCTCCTTCTCCGCGGCGAGGCCGGCCCGCGCCTTCGCGCGCCGCTCCTCCGGGAGCGAGTCCCACCAGTGGAGGGTGGATGCGATCGTTTCCGCGAGCGGCCGGAACGTCAGTCCGGCCTTCAGCGCGCGGGCGATCGAGACGTCTCCGATCCCGGCCTCGGGGCCCTCGGTGGAGACCCAGATCGGGAAGTCGGCCTCGGGCGTCAGGCCGAGCTCCTTCAGCTTCGCCTCGGGCGCCCAGGTGAACGTCGCGTTCGACTTCGTCTCCTTCCGGCAGGCCTCGAGGAACGCCTTCATCGTGAGCCGCTCCTTCGGCCCGGTCGCGTTGAAGACGCCGTTCGTCCCGGAGTCGACCATCCGGACGATCCAGTCGCCCAGGTCGCGGACGTCGATGAACTGGAGCGGGTCGGTCGGCTTCCCGGCGACGAGGACCTCGCCTCCTTTGCGCACCCGGACGGGCCAGTAGGTGAAGCGGTCGCTCCCGTCCCGATCCCCGACGATGTAGCCGGGCCGGACGTTCAGGGCCTTCCCCGGCATCGCCTTCTCCGCGGCCTCCTCGCAGAGGAGCTTCAGGGCGCCGTAGTTCCCGCCGGAGATCTCGTTGATCGCTTCGACGTCGGTCCCCGCCGCGAGGCGGGCGACGGCGGCGGTCTCGTCCATGCCGGCCTTCATCGGCGCGTCGTAGACCGAGATCGAGGAGATGAAGACGTACTGGCCGACGTTCCCCGAAAGGACCTCCGCGGCGGCGCGGACCTGCCGCGGGAAGTAGCCGGACGTGTCGATGACGGCGTCCCACTTCCGGCCGGCCAGCTTCTTCACGTCCTCGGCGACGTTCCGGTCGCCGTGGATCTCCTCGAGGGGGCGCCCCTTGAAGAGGCCGGGGTTCGACTTGCCCCGGTTGAAGAGGGTCAGCTCCCACCCCTTCGCCAGGGCGGCCTCCACGATGGCGACCCCGAGGAAGCGGGTCCCTCCGAGGATGAGGACCTTCTTCTTCGCGGGCGCGGCCTCTGCGGCACGGGCCCAGCGCGGAAGGGTCAGGACGGCCCCGGACGTCGCGGCCAGGGCGAGGAGATCTCTGCGGCTGAGACGGTCTTTCATCGTTGCTCCTCCACGGGCATCACCGAGGGTACGGCAGAGGAGCGCCCGGGTTTCAGCCGGAAGGTCCGAACGCCGAGTCCTCTTCCGACTCGGCCCGGTGCCGGGCGTCAGACGCCTTCCGCAAGCTCGGCTGCGAACTCCACCGCCGAGAGGACCCGCACGGTGGTGCCCGGGCCGCCGCGAAAGTGACGAACGTTGTCGGTGACGATCACGCCCGATCCGGACCGGCGGGCGATCTCGGCGATGTGGGCGTCGTAGAGGCGTCCCCCCGCGACCCTCTCGGCGACAGCCGACCTGAGAAACGAGAGGCGCCCTTCCGCCGGCAGATCCACGACCTCGACTCGCCCGAGGATTTCCTCCTCGAGGAGTCGCAGAGCATTCGCGGGTGACAGGCGGAGCTCCTCCGGCAGCCTCGTCGCGACGGCGTAGTACTCGAGACAGCAGTGCCACGCCGTCCTCACCTTGCTGAGCCGACCCTCGGCGACGGCGTCCATCACCGCCTGCGCCGGGCGACTCGCGGGCCCCACGTCGATCGTTCCTCCCAGGAGAATGCTCGTGTCGAGGAAGGCGCCCGTCAGCCGGGCCACCGGTTGCGCTCCTCCTCGACCAGCGCCGCCAGGTCGACAGCCGGAAGCGCCCGTGCCCGGACCGTCGGCCGCGCCACGAGCCGCCGGCCCACCCGGACGAGCTTCGGTCCTGGAACCCTCCTCACGAGGCGAACCGAGACGTCGTCGACCAGGATCTCGACTTCGGTTCCGGGCGTCAGGCCGGCGCGCGCGCGGACGGACGCGGGGATGACGATCCGTCCTGCCTTGTCGATGGCTGCTTTCATGCCATCAGTATGCCATCACGATGTCACGCTCGCCTTCCCCGCCTCACTCTGCGACTCCGCTCGAACTCAGTCTCCCTTCACCGTCAGCACGGCCCCGCTCGAGTAGGCGTTGAACTCCGGGGCGTACATCGACTGGACCGTCACCGGGCCGACCCGGAACGTCCCGGCCATGTTCGCGCGGAGGCGGTACCTGAACGTGTACTCGCCCACCGGGAGCTGCTCGAAGAAGAAGTTCGTTCCGCTGTCGCGGACCTCCTCGTACCAGACGATCCCGAGGTCCCACTTGTAGCGGCTCACGGTCGACTCCGGCTCGAAGCCGGCGCCGCGCGGGTCGCGCAGGTGGACGTACTCGGCGGCGTGCCTGGTCCGGAGCGAGATCTGCACCTCCACCTGGTCGCCCGGCTTCAGGACCGTGCCGTCGGCGATCGGCTTCAGGACCCACTCCTTGCCGGTGTTCTCGCGTAGGAAGTAGCGGCGCGAGACGTTGAAGAAGTCGCCTCGATCCTCCTCGGGGAGCTTCTCGGTCGAGAAGTGCCACGCGGCCGAGGCGAACGCGAAGCCCTTCCCTCCCTTCTCGACGGCGATCGTGGAGGTCGTCTTCGGGTCGACCTGCGGACCCGGGACGACGACCTGGTTCCTCTTCCCGGTGTACCTGTCCGGCTCGAACGTGAACGTCGTCTCCCGCCCGCCGACCGCCACCTTCATCGTCTCGCGCGCCCCGAGGGCCCCTTCGGCCTTCAGGTAGTGGACGAGCGAGTAGAGGACCTCGGCCGTCGCCCGGGTCGACTTCCACTGGTTCAGCTTCTTGTTCAGGAAGAGCCACTGGACGAGGCCGTCGCGCCGCGAGTCCTTCGGGGTCAGCTCCGTGAGCGTCCGGAGCGCGAACGCGTGGGTCTCGATCGTGTCGTTGTACCAGAGCCAGGAGCGGTCCTCCTGCGCCCAGAACGTCCCGAGCTCCTCGGTCGTCTTCGCCGAGTCCATGACGCTCGCGAAGACGAGCTGGGCGTCCTTCAGCCGGTTCGCCCGCTTCAGCGTCAGCGCGAGGTAGCCCTTGAGGTAGGGCGAGTGCTCCTTCCAGTGCTTGAAGGAGAACGCGAGGATCTCCTTGCGCTCCGCGGGCGTGAGGCCGTTCTCGGACCAGGATTCGTCGGGGAAGCTGCTCGCGACGTAGTTGAGGAACGTCAGGAACTCCCAGCAGCAGTCCTTCGACATCAGGGCACGCAGGTCGTCGCGGTAGTACTTCGCCGCGTAGCCCCACGCCCGCTGGACCATCTCCTTCGGGACCTCGACGCCGAACTCCGTCGCCTTCGCCAGGCCGTGGAGGATGTAGACGGTCATGTAGGGGGACGGCGGGCCGCCCGGCCACCAGGGGAAGCCGCCGATCGAGGTCTGGGCCTTCGCCAGCTTCGCGAGGGCCGCCTCGCGCTCCGCCTTCGCGACGCGCGGGTCGAGGACCTTCGCGAGGCCATGGCCGGCGTCCCGGCCTCCGCGGGCGTCGACGAGCCACGGGCTCTCCTCGAGCGTCATCTTCCGGTTCGGGTCGGCCGCGTCCCACGTCTCGAGCCTCACGTCCCTCTTCGAGAGCTCCTTCGCCATCGCGGCGACCGAGGGGTACTGCTCGAACATCGAGGAGACGATGCCGGTCGAGACGAAGCGGTTGAGCGTCTGCTCGGTGCACTCGTAGGGGTAGTTCACGAGGTACGGGAGCGCGTCGAGGACGGCGTAGAAGAGCTGGGCGTCGACGGTGACGACCATCTGCTCGTTCAGGAGCGTCGGGTCTCCCCCCTTCGCCAGGTCCTCGAAGCGCATCTCCTTCCGCTGCCCTTCGCGGAGCGTGACGAAGCGCGACTGGACGAGGTGCATCCGGCTCGGGAGGACCGGCAGCGGCCGGAGCTCGCCGTCGGAGAGGTTCCCGGACGTGGCCGTCACCTTGAACGCGACCGTTCGGACGCCGGGAGGCGCGATCAGGTGGAACGTCTCGTTCACCCCGCCGCCGGACGGGACCGCGACCGCCCGGCGCGCGTCGGCGACCGGGAGGCCGAAGCGGGCCGTGAGGTCCTCGTTCGTCTCCGGGTCGAGGACCTGGAGGGCGAGGTTGCCCTTCAGCTCCCCTTCGGACGCGTTGTTGACGACGACCTTCAGCTCGGCCCGGTCCCCCTCGCGCAGGAAGCGCGGGACGTAGGGGCGGACCATCAGCTCCTTCACGCTCTTCGTCTCGCGCTTCAACGACGCGCCGCGGAGGTCCTTCGTCACGGCGTGGAGCCAGACGTTCCACGACGTCACGGAATCGGGGACGGTGAACTCGATCGACGCCGAGCCGTCGGCCCCTGTCAGGAGCTGCGGGGTCCAGAACGCCGTCTCGGCGAAGTTGCTCCGAAGCGCGGGCGCCTCGGCCACCGGCGCCACGCCGGCCTCCGCCCGCGCCTCGTTCCCCGCGGCGTCCTCCATCTTCATCTCGACCGACTTCGCCATCTGCGGGGCCGCGGCGGGCGCGGGGGGCGGCGGCGGGGGCGGCGGCGCGCCGTCCCGCTCCATCGCCGCCTCGGACACCATCGTCACGCCCATTCCGCCGCGCATCGCGTGGCGCTTGCGGGCCCCGGGCCCGCCGATCCCGTAGCGGTCGAGCTCCAGCAGCCGGTCGGGCGAGAACGACGGACCGGACGGCGTCGACGCGAACTGCCCGCGGACCCACTGGGCCCGGGCCGCGCCGAGGGTCGCCCTCGTCCAGGCCGTCCCCGTCCGGGAGGGATAGAGGGAGAGGATCGACGGCGGGTGGTGGGGAGCGAAGACGTCGAGGCTCCGGTCGTACATGTACCCGAGGAGCTCGGCCGCGCCCGCCTCCACGGGCTTACCGGAAGGCGACGTCACCTTCACGCGCCACGTCTCGCGCGTCCCCGGACGGATCCGGTCGCGGAACGTCGCGAACTCCAGCTTCAGCTCGCGGTCGTCCCACGGGACGAAGACCGAGGCCGCCTGGCTCATCCACTGGTGGTCCCGGAGGGCCGTGAGCGTGACGCCGAAGCCGCCGCGGTCGGCCTCCGTCACCGGGAACTCGACGACGGTCGGGTCCATTCCCGCCGTCAGGGTCGTGCGGGAGAGGAGCTTCCCTGCGCGGAACCGCTCGAGGAGCATCTCCTGCCCCGGGAGCCCCGACGCCGCGAGGAGGCGCGCCGTCCCGCCGACCGCGACCGAGCCCGACTCCGCGGCGAGGACGAGGGGGACCGGCGGCGACGCCTTCCCGCCGGCCACGATCACGTCGCGGGAGGTCTCGTACTTCGCTCCGAAGTCGTCGACGGTCTCGTAGCGGATCCGCCACGCCCCCGCCGGCAGGGTGCCGAGGTCGAGAGCGGCGACGCCGTCGGCGCCGTGCCGTGCCTCTCCGCGCGCCTTCTCGGCGCCGTCGGGGAGGTCGCGAAGGACCGCCTCCACCCGGAACGCCGTGTCCCAGCGCGGGCGGAGCGCGTCTCCGGGTGTCCGGACGGACGCTCCCTCCCCTTCCTCCGCCTGCTCGACGCGGCGCGGGAGGTCGGCCGGGAGCGGCGTCTCGGCCGGCGGGGCGAGCGCGATCAGCCGCCACGTCCCGTTCCCGGGGCGAGGCGCGCCGTCGAGGTTCGTCCGCGTGATCCTTGCCGACATCGCCTCCCCGGCCCGGCCGAATCCCGACGGGAACTTGACGTCGGCCTCGACGGAGACGAAGCCGAGCCGGACGGCGCGGGTCGCGCTCCGGGTCTCGCCCCCTTCGTCGAGGACGTCGGCCTGGACGACGTATCGCCAGGTCGTCTCCTTCGAGTCCGCCTTCGTCTCGTCCGCTTCCGGCGTGAAGGAGACCCGGAACGTCCCCTCTGCGTCGAGCGTCGTCTCGCCCGCGGCGACGACCTGCGGCTTCGCGACGGAGCCGAAGCCCCAGAAAGCCCACCACCAGGGTCGGAGCGTCTCGCGCGTGACGCGCCACTTCACGGAGCCGTTCGTGACGGGGAGGCCGAAGTAGTACCGCGCCTCGCCGACGAGCGACGCCTTCCGGTTGAGGCGCATCGGCTCCTTCGGCTCGAGGAACGTCGCCT
Organism: Thermoanaerobaculia bacterium; assembly: GCA_017999215.1. Lineage (GTDB taxonomy): Bacteria > Acidobacteriota > Thermoanaerobaculia > UBA5066 > UBA5066 > UBA5066. The sequence goes on along the minus strand of JAGOBQ010000004.1, from coordinate 4,846 downwards.
CGAACGTCGGCCGCTTGTACTCCTCGACCCGCACGGAGGTGCTCCCGGAGAGGGAGCTCTCGAGGCGCCAGGCTCCGAGGAGGCGTCCCGTGGGGACGACCATCTCCCCGGCCGCGGTGCCGAAGTCGTTCGTCGAGACGGTCCGCGTCTCGACCCGCTCGCCGTTCGGGTCGACGAGCCAGACCGTCACCGGCGTCCGGTCCGCGACGCGGAATCGGGCGTCCGCGGTGGTTCCGCGGTAGGCGAGGACCTTCCAGTGGAGCGTCTGCCCCGGCCGGTAGATGCTCCGGTCGGTGTAGAGGAGCGAGTCGCTCCGGAGCCCCGGCTTCGACTCGCGATGGAAGCCGACCTGCTGGCCGTCGAACGTGAGGTCCCGGCCCTTCTTCGCGAGGAGGTGGAACGCGCCGCCCCGCTCCCGCAGGGCGAACGAGACGCGCCCGTCGGAGTCCGAGGTCTTCGTCTCGTCGCGCCGGTGTCCCTCGCGCCAGTCGAACCGCCAGAGCGTCACCTCGGCCCCGGCGACGGCCCGCCCCGTCGCTCCCGAGAGGACGCGCGCCGTCACGGCGCCCGACTCCGGCTCGGGCCGCACCGCGAGGACGAGGTCGGAGACGAAGAGGTTCGTCCCGACGACGACGTTGTCCGACTCGCGGAAGTCCTTCCGGGCCGAGGCGAGGAGGACGTAGAGCCCCGGCTCGCGAAGGGGCGGCGTCACGAACGTCCGGTGGGTCTCGAAATCGGGGGTCTTCGGGAGGGCGGCCGTCCACTCGGCCGCCGGCGTCCCTCCGACGAGCTTCCGCATGTCTTCCGAGGAAGGGAGCGCCGACCAGTCCTTCGACGCCGCGATCCACTTCTCGGCGTCGACGCGGAAGGCCCGGAAATGGAGCGCCTCGAGGTTCCGGTGGGAGACCTCGACGGAGCGCTTCCCCGAGCCGTCGACCGCCATCGCCTGAAGCGCGTACTCGGGCGACTCGATCGCCTTCACGATCGCGAGGCACCTCGCCCCGCCGGGGGAGGTCGGGTAGGCCGCTCGTCCCTCTTCCGCGGCGCTCCGCGCGGCGACCAGGCGCTTCGGCCGCGTTCCGTTCCGGTGGAGCTCGGCGACCTCCGCCTTGCCCATCGCCCACCACGGATCGGAACGGAACGCGACGAGGCGCCCCTCGAGGTCCTTGCGGATCCGCTCCCGGTCGCGCTCCTCGGTGAACGACGCCGCGAGCCTCCGCACCCTCTCGAGGCGCGCTTCGAGCTGCGCTCCGGTCCGCCCCTCCTTCGCGTGCCACGCCTCGAGGTCGGTGAGGACCGCCCCGATCCTCGCGAGCGGGTGGACCTCCGGAGAGGCGAGGTCCGTCTTCGCCTCGCGCCGGGCGTCTCCCGCGAGGAGCGCCCCGAGGTCGAGCCTCCAGACCTCGTTCGACTGCTCCGGCGTCCAGCCGGCGGTGTCGGCGAGGAGGTCGACGAGGAGGTAGCTCGCCGCGTCGCGGAGCGTCCCGCGGATCTCCTTCGGGTAGTCGTTCGGCGCGAGGACGAGCGCGGCCGCCGTGACCGGCTCCTTCCCGAGCTCCGAACGCATCTCCCAGACGTCCAGCGCCGCCTTCAGCGCCTCGGCCAGGATCTGCTCGCGCGTCCAGGCCTTCAGGTCGACCTCCCCCTTCGTGTCGACCTTCTCGCGCTGGCCGATCTCCCACGAGTAGGCCCGCTGGTAGGTGACGAGCGAGTGCCCGTAGAGGAGCGAGAGCTGCGCCCGGTGGAGCGTCCCCTCCGGCCACGGCTCCTCTCGGAGACGCCTCACGGCCGTCTCGTAGCCGTGGAGGCCGATCCGGAGCTGCGTCACCGAGACGAGCGCCTTCGTCCACTCCGGCTCGTCCTTCTTCGCCTTCGCGGCCGCCAGGAGCGCTTCCGCGGCCTTCGCCGCCTCCTCGAACTTCTGCTCGTTCACGAGACGATCGACGTCCTTCCATGCGGCGGCGGCCTTCGGCACGGGCTTCACTCCCTTCGCGGCTCCCTGCTTGACGCCGAGCGCGAGCGCGCCTCCGGCGAGGAGAACGACGACGGCGGACAGGACGAATACGGACCGGACGCGCGGCTCTGTCGTCATAACGAGAGCTTAGACCGCCTCGCCCGTCGGAAGTTCCCCCGAAGCGTGGCCCCCCGAACGGGGCCACCCGACCTGGTGCCCCGACCTGGTGCCAGGCGTGAAATCGTGTATTCCCCGACCTGGTGCCAGGCGTGAAATCGTGTATTACCGGGCGGGCCGACGACGGTGGGAGAGGAGCCAGTCCCAGAGGGACGGGTCGGAGTACGCCGCCGTCCACGAGTCGTGCCCCGCGTCGGGGAAGACGACGAGCTCCGCCGTCCCGCCGCACCGGCGAACCGCCTGCACGACCTGCTCCGATTCGGAGAGCGGGACGACATCGTCTTTCGCGCCGTGGAACGCGCGGACCGGAACGTCCTTCAAGGCGCAGGCCCGGTCGGGAAGCGCTCCTCCGCAGACGGGCGCGATCGCGGCGAAACGGTCGGGGTGAGACATCGCCAGGTCCCACGTTCCGCGTCCTCCCATCGAGAGCCCCGTGACGTAGACGCGGTCCGCGTCGACTCGCAGCCGGCGCAGGACGTCGTCGAGGAGCGCGGCCAGGGCGTCGGCCCGCCACCGCTCCCCCTCCGGGCACTGCGGCGCGACGACGATGAACGGGAGGGCGCCCCCGGCCGCGAGGAGCTTCGGGGGGCCGTGGCGCCTCACGAGGGCGAGGTCGGCTCCCCTCTCGCCCGACCCGTGAAGGAAGAGGAGGAGCGGCCAGCGGCTCGCGGAGCCGCGCACGTACCCCTCCGGAAGGTAGAGGAGATACCGGTACGCGACCCGGTAGGAGACCGTCCCCTCGAAGCTCCGAGCGCTCAGCCCGACCGCGGGCGTCGGCTCGAGCGTCCCGCACGAGGCGGCGAGCGAGGCCCCGAGGAGAGAGAGGAGACCGGAGAGGCGCCGCGTCGATCTCACGGGTCCATTCTGCCGCGCCCCGCGACCGGTGGCTCCCCGAGTGTCAGGAGAGCCGGAACCCGGCGGCGGCCAGGATCGGGCCGTTCTTCTCGGCCCGCGCCGCGAGCGTCCGGACGGTCGCGGCCCAGCCCCGGCCGCGCGGGATCGTCGGGCTCCACTCGTCGACGGAGACTCCGCGCAGACTCGCGCGGCCGCGAAGGAGGAGCTCGGCCCATTCGGGGCGCGACTGGCCCGAGAGGTCGACGGCGGAAGCGGCGAAGCCCCCTTCCCGGCCATGGAGGAAGAGGACCCCCTCCCCGGAGGTGCCGCTCTTCTCCAGCTTCACGAGGGCCGCCCGCCCGCGCGGACCGTCCTCGAGCTCCTGGAAGATCCCCTCGACGAGCGGATGGCCGGAGGCGAAGAAATCGTGCTCCTCGTGCCGCACCGCCTCCTCGCGATCGAACGTGCCGAGGAAACGGCTCCCGCCCGGGACGCCCGGGAGGTGCTCGAGGAGGGCGTCGCCGCCGAACTCGAGGTACCAGGTCCGGGATCCCTTCTTCTCCGCGACGTCGAACCCGTAGAGCTCGCAGGCCGCGATGACGAAGCGCTCCATCGCCGCGTCGAGGCCCGCGGGAACGCGCGAGACGATCCCGCTCGCGTGCTCGGGGCGGTACCCCTCGGCGTGCAGGTGGTGGTAGGCGGCGCGCTGGCGCGCCTGCGCCGCGCCCCGGACCTCCGCGACGAGCTCCCCGACCGGAAGCTCCGCGCGGCCGAGGGCCGACGCCTTCTCCGCCTTCCGGATCGCGACCTCCACGTTCGCGAGCGACCGCTCGAGGCCGCCGAGCGGCTCCCGGAAGAGGCCGATCCGCTCGTAGAGCTCGACGAGGTCGCGCCAGAATCCGGAGGGGGGACGGAAGTAGACGATCTCGACCCGCTCCTTCCGGCTGATCCGGTCGAGACGTCCGATCCGCTGCTCGACCTGGGCCGGGTCGAGGGGAAGGTCGAAGAGGACGAGCCGGCGGCAGAACTCGAAGTTCCGCCCCTCGCCGCCGCACTCCGTCGAGATCAGGAACGTCGGCCCCTTGGGCCGTCGGAACTCCGCCACCTCGAGGTCGCGCCGGTCCGCCGAGAGCTCCTCGTGGAAGACGGCGACGCGCTTGCGGGTCTCGCGCTCGAGCAGCGCCTTCAGCGACTGGAGCGTCGGGAGGTCGTGGCAGAAGACGAGCGTCTTCCCCTCCTCGGCCCCTCCCGGCGCGAAGCCCTTCGCCTTCCCGACGAGCCATTCGACGCGCGGGTCCGCGGCGTCGGCCTTCTCGTCTCCCGACAGAGCCTGGGCGGCGGGGGGCCGGTCCAGCTCGACCGGGAGCGGGACCCGGGGCGGCAGCCCTCCGATGTCGACGCGCCGCGTGGCGCTCGTGCACGGAGGGAGCGGCTGGTTCTCCGAGAGGGCCGCGACGAACTCCTTCTCGGACCGGTAGGCGTCGGGCCGGACCAGCTGGAGGAGGCGGAAGAAGCCCGAGGTGTCCGCCTCGAGCGGCGTCGCGGAGAGGAGCAGGAGATGCCGGGCCGCCTTCGCGAGCGGCGCGACGGCCCGCTCGGCCTCGGCCTCGAGGACGAGGCGGTGCGCCTCGTCGACGACGAGGAGGTCGAGCCCGGCCTCGACGGCCTTCTGCGCGAGCCCCGGCTCGGAGACGAGGTCCTCGAGGGCGATCACGGAGCGGCGGTGCGCGTCGAACGGGTTGAAATCGGGCCCGTGGTCCTTCGCCACGTCCGCGCGGCGCTTCGCGTCGAGGAGGACGAAGCCCTGGTGGAACTTCCGCCAGAGCTCGCCGAGGCATTGGGCGGGGAGGGTCGACGGGGCGAAGACGGGGGCCCGGCCGG
>JAGOBQ010000144.1 GCA_017999215.1 Thermoanaerobaculia bacterium | reverse complement strand
CGGCGAGGCGGCGGATCTGGGAGGCGCCGTGCTTCAGGCCCGTCGTCCCGAGGGTCACCTGTCCGTCGCTCCCGAGGGCGACGGTGCCCCCCTTGCGGACGGCGAGGACGGTCGTGTGGCGGAAGGCTGGCGTTTCGCTCACGGCGGGGAGTCTACCCGCCGCCCCCTCCCGGCCCTTCCTCGTTGTACACCCGCCTGCGACTCGTGATCGCGGAAAGCGCCCGGGGGCCATCGGTCGGCTGTCATGTTCTCGGAGGACCGCCGAGCGGCCTGGCCGCGAGGTGAAGGCGGAGCCAACCCGGACGCCGGGTTGACTTCGTCTTCGCTTCGCGGTCCCCGAACCCCTCCGCGCGGGCTTCTCCTCTTACTCGGCCTTCGGGTGGGACTTCCGGTAGACCTCCAGGAGCCGCTCGACGTCGAGGTGCGTGTACTTCTGCGTCGTCGCGAGGGAGGCGTGGCCGAGGAGCTCCTGGATCGTCCGCAGATCGGCGCCGGCCGAGAGGAGGTGGGTCGCGAAGGAGTGCCGAAGGGCGTGGGGCGAGGCGTGCCGGGTGACCTCGGCGGTCGAGAGCGCCTGGTCGAGGACCCGGCGGACGCTCCGGTCGGTGAGCCGCCCGCCGCGGGCGTTCAGGAAGAGCGGCTCGCCCCGGACGCGCCGGCCGCGAAGGAGCGCGAGGCGCGCCGGGAGCCAGGCCGCGAGCGCCTCGGCCGCCTTCTCGCCGAACGGCACGATCCGCTCCTTCTTCCCCTTCCCGAGCGTCCGCACCTGGCGGCCGGGCAGGTCGACGTCGGGGAGCGAGAGGCCGACCAGCTCCGAGACGCGGAGCCCCGTCGCGTAGAGGAGCTCGAGGAGCGCCCGGTCGCGCAGGCCGAGCTCCGTGTCGGACGCCGGCGCCTCGACGACGGCCGCCGCTTCCGACACGGAGAGCGTGACGGGGAGGTTCTTCTCCGTCCGCGGCGTCGCGACGCCGCGCGCCGGGTTCCCGTCGGCGAGCCCTTCACGCTGAACAAACGTGAAGAACGTTCGGAGGGCCGAGAGGCGCCTCACGATCGAGGTCCGCCCCTGCCCCTCGGAGCGGAGCGAGGCGAGCCAGGAGCGGATGGCGAGCGCGTCCACCTCGGCCGGCTCGATCGACCCGGGCTCTTGCCCGGAGAACGCGGAGAGAAACGCGAGGAAGCGGCCGACGTCGTCGACGTAGGCCTTCCGCGTGTGGGGCGAGACGGCCCGCTCGTCGGCGAGGTGGCGGTCCCAGGCGCCGAGGGCCTCGGCGAGGCTCACGCCGCCCCCGACGCCTCCGGCGCAGGCCCGAGCGCCGCGTCGCGCCAGGCGGCGACCTCGGCGAGAGCCCGGCGGACGATCTCCTCCCGCCGCTTCGCCCGGTCGCGGATCGGCGGGAGCGCCGAGTCGTCGATGAGGCCGAACGTGACGTTCATCGGGCCGTAGTGCTCCGGGTCGCTCTGCGAGACGTGTCGGGAGAGCGCCCCGAGCGCCGTCGAGAAGGGGAGCGGGAGCGGCTCGCGCCCCTCGAGGATCTGGGCGAGCGTCGCGCCGACGATCAGCCCGGTCGCCGCCGACTCGAGGTACCCCTCGACGCCCGTCACCTGCCCGGCGAAGAGGACCCGGGGGTCCTCCTTGAAGCGGAAGAAGCGGTCGAGGTGCGCCGGGCCGTTCAGGAACGTGTTCCTGTGGAGCATCCCCCAGCGGACGAACTCGGCGTTCGCGAATCCGGGGAGGGTCCGGAAGACGCGCCGCTGCTCCCCGACCTTCAGCTTCGTCTGGAATCCGACGAGGTTCCAGTGGCTCCGGGCGAGGTTGTCCTGGCGGAGCTGGACCGCCGCGTACGGCTCGCGGCCGGTGCGCGGGTCGCGCAGGCCGAACGGCTTCATCGGCCCGTGCCGGAGCGTCTCCGGGCCGCGCGCGGCCATCTCCTCGATCGGAAGGCACCCCTCGAAATGGACCGCCTTCTCGAAGTCGTGGTACGGGACGGTCTCGCCGGCGAGGAGCGCGGCGACGAACGCCTCGTACTCCTCGCGCGTCAGCGGGACGTTCAGGTAGTCGGCCCCTCCGCCCTTTCCCCAGCGGCTCGCGGCGTACAGGACGGAGAGGTCGAGCGAAGAGCCCTCGACGATCGGGGCGACGGCGTCGTAGAAGTAGAGCCGGTCGCCCCCGAGCCGCGCGAGGAGGGCGTCCGCGAGCGCGGGCGAGGTGAGCGGGCCGGTCGCCACGACGACGAAGCCGTCGCCCGAGTCGGGAAGCGCGGCCGCCTCCTCGCGGACGAGCTCGATCGCCGGGTCGGACTCCACCCGCGCGGTGACCGCCCGCGCGAAGACCTCCCGGTCGACGGCGAGGGCGTCGCCGGCCGGGACCGCCGCGCGCCGCGCCTCCTCCATCACGAGCGACCCGACGAGCTCCATCTCGCGCTTCAGGAGTCCGACGGCGTTCCCCGGGTTGTCCGAGCGGAACGAGTTCGAGCAGACCATCTCGGCGAGGCGGTCGGTCTCGTGGGCGTCCGTCGTCCGCGCCGGGCGCATTTCGAGGAGGCGGACGGCGTGGCCGCGGCGCGCGAGCTGGTGCGCGCACTCGACGCCGGCGAAGCCGCCTCCGATCACCGTCACGCGGGGTCCCGTCATGCGGCCCTCATTGTAGGGAACCGGCGGCCTCGGCCCCGCCGCTACACTCCCGCGCGTGACGTTCGAGAGGGAGCTCTACGACGAGGCCTACTGGCGCGGCCTCCACCCGCATCACTGGTTCAAGAATCCTCCCCGCAAGTACGCCGAGCGGGACCGCGACGTCCTCCGGGTCGTCGCGCCGCGCCCCTCGGACGTCGTCCTCGAGCTCGGCTCGGCGCGCGGCGACGTTTCGTTCCTCCTCGCCCGCCACGCCCGGGAGGTGATCGGCGTCGACGCGGCGCCCGAGGCGATCGCGATGGCCGAGGAGGCCCGCGCGCGCCTCGGGATCGAGAACGTGAGGTGGCTCGAGGCCGACGTCGCCGACCTCGCGCCGGTCCCCGACCGGAGCGTCGACGCCGTCGCCGCGATCGACCTCGTCGAGCACGTAGACGACCCGACGCTCGAGGCGATGCTCCGCGAGTGCCGCCGCGTCCTCAGGCCCGGCGGCCGTCTCGGGATCTACACCCCCGACCGCGCGCACTACGTGGAGCGGATGAAGGCGCACGACTTCGTCCTGAAGCAGTTCCCGCAGCACATCGCGGTCCGGCGCGCCGCCGAGTACCGGCGCCTCCTCGCCGGCGCCGGCTTCTCGATCGACCTCGAGACCTGGAGCGTCTCCCCCTTCCCGCTCGTCCGGTGGGTCGAACGCGCTCTCGCGCCGCTCCCGCTCCTCGGACCGACGTTCCGCTACCGGATCCTGATCCGGGCGGTCGCGCCGTAGGATCGCCCCGATGCCCGAGCGTCCCGACTTCGCCCCGAACGCCGCCGTCTACGACGACGCCTACTACGCCGCGATGTACCGCCCGCACTGGCTCTTCCGGAACGCGCGGAAGTACCGCGAGCGGGACGCGGCGCTGCTGCGCGCCGTCCGGCCGCACCCGGCGATGCGCCTCCTCGAGGTCGGCTCCGCGCGCGGCGACACCGCGTTCTTCTTCGCGCCGCTCGCCGCCGAGGTCGTCGGGATCGACGCGGCCCCGGTCGCGGTCGAGGCCGCGCGCGCCGCTGCTTCCGCGCGGGGGCTCGCGAACGCGACGTTCGCGGTCGCCGACGCGCGGGACCTCTCGGCCTTCGCCCACGCCTCGTTCGACGCCGTCCTCCTCGCCGACTTCGTCGAGCACGTGACGGACGACGTCCTCGTGCCGTGCCTCGCCGAGGCGCGTCGCCTGCTCGTTCCCGGCGGCGCCCTCGCGCTCTACACGCCGAACCGCGACCACTGGGCGGAGCGGGTCAAGGCGGGAATCCCCGGCCTCCAGCAGGAGGACCACATCGCCGTCCGCCGAGCGGCCGAGGTCGTCCGCCTCGTCGCGGCGGCGGGCTTCTCCGTCGAGGACCTCTTCTTCTCCGCGAGCCCGTACCCGTTCCTCGGGGCCGTCGACCGGCTCTTCGCCGGTGCGGCGGTCTGCCGCTTCCGGACGGTCCTCCGCGCGCTCCGTCCGGTCTGAAGCGCCCTCGGGCGCGGACGCCGGCCGCGGCACGCGCCTTGTAAGGACCGAGCGCCGAGGGCTACCCTCGGCCCATCGACGAGAGAAAGGACGCCCCGATGTCACGACGGAGCCTTCTCCTGTTCCTCCTTCTCCCCGCCCTCGCTCCCGCCGCGGACGCCGCCGCGCAGGGCACCGGCGTCGCCCTCTACGAGGGGACCCGCCTGTCCGGCAGCCGGATCACCCTCGATCGCGACGTCTTCGACCTCGACGAGACGTCGTTCGCGGGCCGCCGCGCGCGCTCCGTCGCCGTCTCTCCCGGATGCCGCGCCACGCTCTTCGAGCTCTCCGGGTACCGGGGCGCGAGCGTCGAGGTGACGGGCCGCCTCGACGACCTCTCCGTCACCCGGCTCGGCTCCCGGGGGGTCTCCTCGGCGCGCATCGCTTGCACCGGGTCGCTCGGCAGCACCGGCTCTGCGCCCTGGGGCGCCGGGACGCGCGGCGTCACGCTCTTCCGCGACTCCGGCTTCAAGGGCGACTCGGAGACGTTCTCCTCCGACGTCCCCGACCTCTCCCGGACCCGCATCGGCGCCCGGCAGGCGAGCTCCGTCGACGTCCCCGAAGGGTGCGTGGCGATCCTCTTCACCGGGACGGGCTATTCGGGCCGTTCCACGGAGCTCCGGCAGGCGCACGACAACCTCCGCCTCGCCGACGTCGGTAACGACGCCGTCTCCTCTCTCCGCGTCGACTGCCGCGGCACGGGCGGCTCCACGATCGACAGCGGATGGAGCGCCGGTGGGCGCGGCGTGACGCTCTTCCGCGATTCCGGCTTCAAGGGCGACTCGGAGACCTTCTCGACCGACGTGCCCGATCTCTCCCGCACCCGCGTCGGCGCCCGCCAGGCGAGCTCCATCGAGGTCCCCGAGGGGTGCACGGCAGAGCTCTTCACCGGGACCGGCTTCAGCGGCCGCTCCACCGTCTTCCGGGAGGCGCACGACCACCTCCGGCTCACCGAGGTCGGAAACGATGCCGCGGCCTCGCTCCGGGTCGACTGCCGCGGCGCGTACCGGCCGGGCGGCGGCCGCGGCCCCGGGGCCTCCCGGCGCGGGGTGACGCTCTTCCGCGACTCCGGCTTCCGAGGCGAGTCGGAGACGTTCTCCTCCGATGTCCCCGACCTCTCCCGCACCCGCGTCGGCGCCCGCCAGGCGAGCTCCATCGAGGTCCCCGAGGGGTGCACGGCCGAGCTCTTCACCGGGACCGGCTTCAGCGGCCGCTCCACCGTCTTCCAGGAGGCGCACGACAACCTCCGCCTCACCGACGTCGGAAACGACGCCGCGGCCTCGCTCCGCGTCGACTGCGGCCGCCGACGCTTCCGCCCCGCCGACGGACGCGGGGCCGGGTACGGCCCCGCGGGGGTGACGCTCTTCCGGGACAAGGACTTCGAGGGGGAGGCCGAGTCGTTCCGCTCCGACGTCCCCGACCTCTCGCGGACGCGCGTCGGCGCCCGACAGGCGAGTTCCATCGCGGTCCCTTCGGGCTGCCGGGTGACGCTCTTCGGCGAGCCGGGCTACCGGGGCCGCTCCGCGACGTTCGACGCGGACCACGGCGACCTCCGCGGCACACCGATCGGGAACGACGCCGCGCAGTCGATGCGCGTCGACTGCGGCTCCGCGCGCTGGTGAGGAGAGGAACGCGGGGCGCCGCACGGCGCCCCGCGTTCAGCCCTTCCGGGCCCGTTTCGCCGCGGGCTTCTTCTTCTCCGAGGCGGCGGCCGCCGCCGCGGCGACGGCCGCCGCCTCGGGCACCTTCGTGACGAAGGCCCAGGCCTCGAGGTCCGCCGCCGGGGCGTCGAAGCCGCACCCCTCCTTCTCGCAGACGTAGAAGGCGCCCGCTTTCCGGTCCCTCACGAGGAGATAGGGCGCGCCGCACGCGGGGCAGGCCTTCGGCACCGGCCGTGCGCGGAAGTTCCTCGTGCACGTCGGGTAGTTCGAGCAGCCGTAGAACGGCCCGAAGCGACCCTTCCGGACGAGGACCTCGCCCGTGCCGCAGTCGGGGCAGGCGACGTTCGTCGAGGTGACGGGCTTCGGCGGCCGGTAGCGGCAGGCGGGGTAGTTCGAGCAGCCGACGTAGTCGCCGAACCGGCCGTGCCGGGCGACGAGGTCGTGGCCGCAGAGGGGGCACTTCTCCCCGGTCGGCACGTCGGGACGCGCCTCGGCCTTGCCGTTCGCCACCTTCACGGCGACCGTGAAGCGGCAGTTCGGGTAGGCCGTGCAGCCGAGGAACGCGGAGCCGTCCCGCCCCGTCCGGAGCTTCATCGGGCTGCCGCACTCGTCGCACGTCTGCCCCTCCAGCTCCGAGGCGTCCACCGGGTCGTCCTCCGGCTCCGGGACGTCGACCGTGTAGTCGCACTCGGGGTAGCCGGCGCAGGCGACGAAGAGCCCGTTCTTCCCCATCCGGAGGCGCAGCTCGTCGCCGCTCTTCGGGCACTTCTCGCCGACCCCCTCGGGGAGAGGGAAGCCCGGGAGGCGCTTCTTCACCTCGGAGAGGGCGAGCCCCGCCTTCACCGAGATCATCTTCTTCAGGGCGCGGTCGCGGTCCTTCGTGAAGCGCGCGTCGAACTCGCCGACCGCCTTCCGCCATTCGAGCTTCCCCTCCTCGACCTCGTCGAGCTCCTCCTCCATCCGGGCCGTCGACTCGGTCTGGAAGAAGTCGTCGAAGCCCTCGCGCATCAGGTCGATGACGAGGCGGCCGAGGAGCGTCGGGAGGAAGCGGCGATCCTTCTTCCTCACGTACTCGCGATCCTCGATCTTCCTGAGGATCTCGGCGTACGTGGACGGACGGCCGATGCCGTTCTCCTCGAGGAACTTCACGAGCGAAGCTTCGTTGAAGCGGGGCGGCGGCTGCGTCTCGTGGTCCTCGACCGCGGCTTCGGCGAGGCGCAGGAGGTCCCCCTCGCCGAGCTGCGGCAGGCGGACCTTCCCTTCGTCGGCGTCGCCGTTCCCCTCCCCCTCGGCCTCCTCCCCTTCGGCCACCTGGCCGTAGACGCGGAGCCAGCCCGGGTCCTTGAGGACCGAGCCGCTCGCGCGGACGCCGGCGACCTCGGAGCTCCCGAGGCGGGTCGCCTCGATCTCGACGGTCGTGACGTCCGAGACGGAGGGGGCCATCTGCGAGGCGACGAAGCGGTTCCAGATCAGCCGGTAGAGCTTCTGCTCGTCGGCGGAGAGGTCGCCCGCGACGGCCTCCGGAGGGAGGTCCATCATCGTCGGGCGGATCGCCTCGTGGGCGTCCTGGGCGTCCTTCTTCTGCCTGAAGCGGCGCGGCTCGGAGGGAAGGGCGTCGGGGCCGAACGTGACGCCGATGTACGACCGGACCGCGCCGAGGGCCTCCTCGGAGACGCGGGTCGAGTCGGTACGCATGTAGGTGATGAGGCCGACGGAGCCCCTCCCCGCGATCGGCCGCCCCTCGTAGAGGCGCTGCGCGACCTGCATCGTCCGCCTCACGGTGAAGCCGAGGGTCCGGGCCGCCCCCTGCTGGAGCTTCGACGTCGTGAACGGAGGGACCGGGTTCGTCCTCTTCTCGCGGGCCTCGACGGAGGCGATGCGGAGAGTGGAAGCGCGCAGGTGCTCGAGGACCTCCTCGGCCGCCTCGCGCGTGGCGAGGCGCGGGTCCGTCCCGTCGAACTTCAGCTTCGCGCCGCGCCAGGCGACCGTCCGGGCCGGGAAGAGGGCCTCCCCCTTCGCTAGCTGGAGCGGGACGGAGAAGTAGGGGACGGGGACGAAGCGCTCCCGCTCGGCCTCGCGCTCCACGATGATCCGGAGCGCGACCGTCTGGACGCGGCCCGCGGAGAGCCCCCGCCAGACCTTCTTCCAGAGGAGGTCGGAGACCTCGTAGCCGACGAGCCGGTCGATGATCCGGCGGGCCTGCTGGGCGGCGACGCGGTCCGCGTCGATCTCGCCCGGGCTGGCGATCGCCTTCTGGATGGCGCTCTTCGTGATCTCGTTGAACTCGGCCCGGTGAAAGCGGGCGTTCGGGGCCGAGGGGCGGAGGAGCTCGTGGAGGTGCCAGCAGATCGCCTCGCCCTCGCGGTCGGGGTCGGCGGCGAGGTAGATGTCTTCGGCCCCCTTCGCGAGGCGCTTCAAGTCGGCGATCGTCTTCTGCTTGCCGGGCAGGACCTCGTAGGTCGGCTCGTAGCCGGCCTCGCGGTCGATGGAGATCCCCTTGCGGGGCAGGTCCCGGACGTGGCCGTAGCAGGCGTGGACGGTGAAGTCCTTCCCGAGGAACTTCCCGAGCGTGCCGGCCTTGGCGGGGGACTCGACGATGACGAGAGATTTCGACATGCGGCCGGCTACGATGCCACGGTTGTCAAGCCCGCGGCGCCTTCCTGGCGAAGAGCGCCCCGGGAAGGGCCTCGGCGAGCCCCTCCAGCTCGAGGAGGACGAGAGCCGCCGAGAGGCGGGCCGCGGAGAGGCCGGTTGCGGCCGCCAGCTCGTCCGCGGCCCGCGGCTCGACGGGATCGAGCGCGAGGAGGACCCGCGCCGCGTCGGGGTCCGCGGGCGTCGCCGGCGCGCCCTGCGCCGCGGGCCGGGCCGCAGGGCGGAGGCGGACGAGATCCTCGTCGGGAAGCTCTCGGAGGACGTCCGCCGCGTCCCGGACCAGGATCGCCCCATCCTTCAGAAGGGCGTTCGTCCCGGCCGAGAGCTCCCCCAGGACCGGACCCGGGAC
>JAGOBQ010000143.1 GCA_017999215.1 Thermoanaerobaculia bacterium | reverse complement strand
GAGCGACCTGTGCGACGTTCTCGCCACGGCTGGAGAGGTGCTCCGCATACCCGGCATCGGTGCTCGGCCGCGCGTCGCTGATGTGGAAATCGGAGATCTGCCAGTTCTCGATCAGGCTCCGGAACTCCGCAACGACGCGAAACTCCTTGAACTGTCCCAGGCCCTTGATGGCGAGGAGGCTCGGATCGTCGAGAACGTACTCTTTCCTCTCCTCGACCGCGCCCTCGTGCCCGTAGGCCGCCTCGTTCGTGATGGCGGTTCCCCGACCGCGGGAGAAATCGACGAAGCGCCACGGCTGGCCGTATCGGCCCCGTCGGAACCGTAGATCCTCGTTCTCGACGACAGGGCGGCCCTGGTCGGACCCGATCGCGAGCTGATAGGTCGCGAGTCGGCCCCCGCTCTCGCGGAACTTGACCGTGATCTCGATTGGACCCTCCTCGCCACGGCTCGCCAGCTCCCGGAGGCCCCCTCGCCGGGCGACGGCCGCCCCGACGTTCTCGAGGAGTGACTCCTTGAGGAAGCTGAAAACGTCGAAGAGAGTCGTCTTTCCCGAACCGTTCGCCCCGACCACGACGGCCATGGGCGGCAGACCGGCAAAGCTCGCGCTCCGGAAGAGGCGGTAGTTCTTCAGCTCGAGACCTTCGATCTGCATCGGCTATTCCTCGGCCGCTGAGAATAGTCCGCCCTGAGCGGCCTCGCGGCTCACGCCCTCCCGGGCGAGTCGGAGGATCTCGGGCCAGCTCTGGACGAGGGCGTTGTACGAGAGCGCCTCGGGCGCCCGCTTCTTCCGCTCGCAGACGGTGTAGAGGCGGTAGGCCAGCTCGCGGGCGATCTCCGCCTTGCTCTTCAGCTTGGCGGCGAGCTGCGCGGCGGCGGACTCGCCCCCCGCCTCGAGGACGCGGATCAGGTGGTGGACCATCTCCCAAGCCGTGAGGCGCGGGTCGGTCGCCGGGTCCCAGGTCGCAGGCAGCTCGGCTGGCTTCAGGAGCCGAACCTTTCCGCGGCTGGACTTCAGGATGCCCGCGTCGACCATGCCGGCGACGCTCGTGTTCTTCGACTTGGAGAGCTGCTCTGCGACGCCGTACTCGCCCTCGGCGAATCCCGACTGCTCGAACCAAGTCAGCGCCCAACGGGTGTACGAGTCGAAGTCCCCTTCCTGCTCGGCCAGCGCCTCGTCGAGGGTCTGGTTGATAAGGGCCAGCGCTTCGCGGACGGAGAGCGGCTTCCCCTCGGCGTCGAGAACCTTCGAGAAGCGCGTGTAGACCGCCATCCCCGGCCCGATCGCCGCCTGCGCAAGGTCGACGGGGGCGATGTTCCCGCGCTGGAGGTGGGCGAGGGCGACGGGGAGTTCGGCTTTGAGAGCGGTGACGAACTCGCGGCGGGTGGCGGTGGGGGCGTCGGCGGGACGGGGACGGCAGACGAGGACGATGGAGGAGGCGAGGGCGTTAGACGTCTGGCCCCGTAGGCGACTGCTGTTCTCCGTTCTGATGGGCCACGTACCGCTCGTCGCTAGCCCCGCACGGATGACGGCGTCGAGAAACGTCTCCCAACCGGTACTGGCCGTGCCGAGTTCACTCTCGCTCTCGGACTGCTTGAAGGCATAGTAGATCGTCGTGGGAAATGCCGGATGCGCCTTCCGGATGATGCAATGGATTGCGTGGCTCATTCCTTCGAGGAAGAACTCTTCCGCTTCCTCTGGAGACCCGTGCCGCACCGGGGCCGCGACTAGCTCCTCAGCTTTCGGAGTCGAGACGGTCGCGAACAGTTCCGGGAATGCCGGCAGCATCGCCCGTCGCAGCCATACGTAGAAGAAGTCGGATAGGTCAGCATAGCCGATGTTGTCGTAGTACGGCGGATCGGTGGAGACGACCTTTCGCTCTGACAGCGATTGGTCGCTGGCGTCCGCCTGCCATGAGAAACCGATAGCATCCGGACGAACGCGGTCGAACGCGTTCGAGAACGCACGGGCGATACCATCCACGAGAACAGCCCATGAACCTGAGCTCGCCCCCAGCGGGTTACCTTCCCCGAAGTCCCACACCATCGGGATCGCCTGCCGACCAAAGAGCTGGCGCGGACACTGCGCTATGGGTTCCCACCGACACAGACTGTTGCCCAGGTCGGCCTGCTTGCTTAGGGCGAATGACAGATAGACGCCAATTGCGGCCGCATACGCCAGCGCCCCTGTCCCGCCCTGGCGCAGATGCGTCTTGGCGTCGGCGACTCCCGCGGCGAGCGCGTCTCTAGTTACCTCCTCACGAAGGCCCTGCGCGAGCTCGCTAAGCGTCGACAGCGCCACCAGCTGCCGCGCGGTGAACAGATCCGCCCAAGATTTCATGCCATAGTTGCCGATCCGAAACCCGAGCGCCTGCTGGAAGAACTCGACGTCTGGCTTCCAGTCGGGATTCGCCTTCCGCGCAATCGCCTCGTGCTCCGGCGTAGGCGAAAGATAGACCCTCCCGCGATCCCCTTCCGCGACGATGGCCATCATCCGAGCACCCAAACGCCCGGCCTTCCCCTCGGCCTTGATGTAATCGCCCGAGATCGGACTTTCCGACATCAGGCAGACGAAGTTCGCGCCAGCCAGCTTCGTCCCGTTCTTCGTCGCTTCAGCCTTCTTCGGCTTCCCCACCTTCACCGTGAACCGGTACCCCCCGTCCTCGATGACGGGCTCGACGTAGGCCTCCTTTCCCTCTTTCGTCGAGAGCATGAACGTCGACGCCAGCGGCACGTCCACCTTCGCGAACGCCGGGTTCGGGCTCTTCACCGTCCGCGCCCAGAGCCACGCGATGACGGTCAGCTTCTTCCCGACATACTGCTTCAGGTCGGGACGACCCTTCGCCATCTCGGGCGTCACCTCGATTTTCGGGTAGAGGTGGCCGATCCGCTTCTCGGCCTCGTCGCGCATCCACTTGCCGTAGTAGCGGACGTCCTCGGCGAGGCCCTGCGCCCCCTTCCACTCGCGGGCGATCAGGTCGGGGTTCTTCCGCGACTCAGGGTTCACGGGAGGCCGCCCCGCGAACTTCGGCGGAATCTCGATCATCGCCTTGTTGATGAGGACGGCGACCGGGTTCAGGTCGCTCGCGTACGCCTCGAGGCCGAGCCGCTGCGCCTCGAGCGGGAGCGACCCGCCCCCGGCGAACGGGTCGTGGAAGGCCGGGAGCTTGTGCCGGTCGAACAGCTCCTTCGCCCGCGGATGGTCGGCGTTGTCGGCGCAGGCGCGCCGCCAGCTCTCCCAGATCTCGTTGCGGGCCGCCTGGAGGACGGTCTCGTTCGTCGTGTTCTCCCATTTCACCAGCTCTTCGATGATCCGGAAGAGCCGCTGCCGCTCCTTCTCCTGCTTCTTCGCGGTCGGGAAGAGGTCCGGGAGCGACGACGGGTCGTCGACCATCTGGGCGAAGATGACCGCCCGCGCCGCCGCCAGCGGCCGCCGCGCCCACCAGAGGTGAAGCGTGGACGGGTGCCCGTGCCGAATCGACTTCTCCCGTGCCGACGCCTCGTTGATGGCCTTGAGCGGCAGCGCCACCTCGATGAGCTTCTTCCTGGATACGGCCTGAGTCATCGGGACTCCCTAGTTCCACTTCGTCGGACGTCGGAGGATGAAGCCATCCGGCTTGACGACCTCGTCCGGAAGCTGGCTGTCCACGAGCTTCTTCCGACCGATCCGGAAGCTCGCCGTGGCGACGGACTCGAGCTTCTTCGATTCGCGGTCAGGCGGGCTCGCGACGATCAGTCTCTTGCCAGGACGACCGGCCCTGACGGCTTGAATCGCTGGCGCCAGGTCGCTATCACCAGAGACGATGATGGCGACGTCGAAGGCATCTTCGTATGCGTCCTTCAGCAGCTCGATGGCGATCTTCACGTCCGTCATCTTCTCCTCGGGGGAGCTCCATGATGCCCCGCAGGAGCGGCAGGTCACCGTCTTCCCGAGGTAGTGGCCGTAGTGGATGACGGTCCCGGCCTCGAGCTCCACCGCCTCGAGCCAGGTCGTCTGTCGTTTCGGCTTGTCGGGGTCCCTCGGGGTCGGCGAGATTCGAGACGTGAAGTACTTCGTGGCCACGAGTACCTGATCAGGTTTCAGGAGATTCCCGGCAAGGCGACCGGGGCTCAGCCAGTAGAGTCGCTTCCAGCTCTTCGATTTGAGGCCGAAATAGAGGTTGAATCCGTCGATATAGGCGATGACCCGAGTCATATGGGCATGTCGCTGCCGGCCTGCGGCGCTTGACAGGGCTTGACAAGACCTGACAGGAGCCCTAGATTTCTGGGTGCACCCCGCCGGCGATAGCATCGCTGGCCCGACGCCCCGAAAGGGGCGTTTCGCTTTTGGGGCAATCCTCCTCCGCGCTCACTCATCAGCCATCGCCTTCAGGTGCGCGATCACCATATCCCGCAGATCCTGCCTCGTGATGTCGAGCGGCGCCAGCGTCGTCGACGCCTGGTCGATCAGCTTCGCGGCACGTAGCCAGGCGTCGTCCACGCTCTTCTTCAGTCCCGCCCGCTCGACTCGCTCGGCGGGGTGGCTGAGGGCGACGCGGAGAATCTGTCCGATGCTGGGCTCGAGCGGCAGGGCGATCTCGCTTTGCCAGGAATCCTGCTCGACGCACGAGACGGACAGCGACCCGAAATGGAAACGGCCATCTCGGACGACGACGTTGATCGGGTCTCCCGGAGGCGGCATCCTCGCCAGCGCGAGAAGGAATGGCCCGGGGATCCTCACCTCGCCGGACCAGCTCCCCGTGGCGGCGGCATAGGCTGCGACGCCGCCGACCGAGAAGCAGAGCGAATCCCCTTCCATAGAGACGAGGGCCTCGGGCGCCCTCTTCGGCGACCTCACGAGCTTGAGGCGACGGAACGCGTCGAGGAGGTCCTTCCGCAAGATGGTGACGTCTTTCGGCATCAGCGCCCCATTTGCAGCACGCCGGATGCCGTCACGCCGGCTCCCCCGCTCGTGCCAGCAGCTCCCGGAACGCGTAGTTCACGCTGCTCGCGCCGAAGTCGGGCTCGCGCCGGAACGGCTGCCGAAGGTAGTGGACCCGGTGGGTCCCGTCGTCCATGAACTCGACGATGGCGAGGATGAAGTCGTCCGGTTTGTTGAGGCTGTAGAGGATCTCGTTGCGGGTGACGGTGATGGTGTCGGCGCCGCTGACGCGCCCCTTCACCTCGATGAAACGGAGACGGCCGGTGCCGGGGACACGGCTCTCGACGTCGTAGCCGAGCTTCTCGAACTCGCGGTCGGTCGGGTCGAAGCCGAGGCGGCGCTCGACCTCCATGACGACCTCGCGGGCTCGGGCCGCGGAGGCCTGGGTGTCGGGGGAGGTGGCTGACGGCGAGATGGGCTTGCCCTGCATCGTGGCGAGGAGGCCGGCCGGGACGACGACGAGGCCGGCGAGGACGACGGGCGGGAGGGCCGACAGCTGCGCCTCGCGGTCCAGCTCGGCAAGGCGCTTCTGGAGCCGCGTCTGGAGGTCGTCGGCGCGGCGGCGGGCCTCCTGCGAGTTGAGGCGCGCGCCGGCACGCCCCGCCTGCTCCTGGAGCTGGAGCTGGGCTGCGCGGTGGTCCCAGTAGGCGATCTCCTTCGTGAGGCGGTCCTTCACGGCCGCGCGGGTCTTGTCGACCCAGCCGAGGCGCCTCGCGCGGACCTCTGACACGTGGTCGGGGACGACGTGCTCGATAGCGTGGCCGAGGGCAGACTTCTCGAGGTCCCGGCTGATCCAGGCGAGCTCGGGCCTGGCGAGGATCTCCTCGGCCTTCGGCTCCTTCGGGCCGAGGGGGCGGTAGTCGAGGTACGGGGCGTAGTGGAGCTGCCGTGGGTTCCCATCGGCGTCCAGCTCGACGTAGAGCATCTGTCGCGAGATGGATCGCCGCTCGCCGGAGGGGAGGAGGCTCGCGTCCTGGATGGCGTGCTCGAGGGTGAAGAGGACGCGCGGCTTCGTCCCCGGATCGCGGTCGTCGACTAGAAGGGTGCCGCGCTTGAGGAGGTCGCGGTGCCTCTCGAGCGTCAGGTCGAGGACGGCGTCGAGGAGCGGATGACCGGGGCAGACGAACGCGGCGAGAGAGAGACCCTGCGGCGCGATCAGGTCTTTGGCGAAGGCGATCCGCTCGTAGCGCTCGAGGACGGGCTCCCCCGTGCCGATCTGCCGGTCGCGGTTCCTCACCGGCGCGGGGACGTGGGTGATCTCGTAGCGGCGCGGCTCCCGCTGGCGGACGCTGCCGCCGAGCTGCTTGAACGCCTCGAGGAAGAACGACTCGATGTAATGGGGCTGGAGGCGCCGGGCCTCGGCACGCTCCATCTCCTCGCGGACTCGGGCGACGCGGCTCGAGTCCATGGCGTCGTGGGCCAGCGCGCGGTCTTCGATCAGATCCTGCAGGTGCGACCGGTCGACGCTCTCCTGGATCGCCTGCGTGAGGCGGGCGCGAACCTCGGGCTGGTCGCCGTAGCGGATCGCCTCGATGAGGAGGTCGCGGAGAGGCTTGCCCTCGAACTGGAGCTTGCCGAGGACGTCGAAAACCTGCCCGCCGAGGGCCGTGCGCGCCTCCTCGAGCTTGTCGAGGAGGGTGCGGTAGACGTCGCCCTCGCGCGTCTCCTCGGCAACGAGGTTCCAGAGGTGGCAGACCTCCGTCTGGCCGATGCGGTGGATGCGGCCGAAGCGCTGCTCGAGCCGGTTCGGGTTCCACGGGAGGTCGTAGTTGACCATGAGGTGGGCGCGCTGGAGGTTGATCCCCTCCCCCGCCGCGTCGGTCGCGAGGAGGACCTGGACCTCGGGGTCGTGGAGGAAGCTCTCCTGGGCCTTACGCCGTTCCTCGCGGCCGAGGCCGCCGTGGATGAGGACGACGGCCTGCGGCCGGCCGAGGAGGGACCCGATCTGCCGCTGGAGGTAGTTGAGGGTGTCGCGGTGCTCAGTGAAAAGGACGAGCTTCTGGCGCGGGGACGGCGTCGGCGGCGGGATCGGGCCGGCACCGTAGGGGGCGACCTGCTCGGCGACGGTGTTGCCGAGGCCGGCGGCGGTGAAGATCTCGCCGAGGAGGTGCGACAGCTCGCGCCACTTCGTGTCCTGACCGCTCCGGCGCACGTCGGCCGCCAGGCCCTCGAGCCGGGCGAGGGTCGCGATCTCGGCCTTCAGCTCGACGATCGTCCGGGCGGCCGTGGCCTGGTCGAGGATCTCCTCCTCGACGGTCTCGACCTCGTTCTCCGGGGCCTCCTCGAGGTCTTCGACGTCGTCCGGATCGAGGACCTTCCCGCCGCCGAGCGCCGCGAGGGCGGCGCCGCCCCTCTGGAGGACCTCCAGCTCGCGGAGCCGTTTCTCGAGCCGGTCGTGCCGGCGCCGAAGCGACTGGTAGATCGCCTCGGGCGAAGAGGCGAGACGGCGCTGGAGGATGGTGAGGGCGAAGCCGACCGTCCCCGCCCGCCCGTCGCTGCCGAGCTTCTCGGCCCGGTTGAACTCCTCACGGACGTAGTCGGTGACCGAGCGGTAGAGGCGGGCCTCGGCGTCAGAGAGCTTGAACGGAACTGTGTAGGCGATTCGCTCCGGGAAGAGCGGCCGGCCGTCGAACTTGAGGAGGCTCTCCTTCACCATCCGGCGCATCAGGTCGGAGACCTCCACCTGATGGACGCCGTCGCGGAACTTCCCCTCGAAACGGTCGCCGTCGAGGAGGGCAAGGAAGAGCTGGAAGTCCTCCTCCTTGCCGTTGTGCGGGGTGGCCGTCATCAAGAGGAAGTGACGCGTGAGGCCCGAGAGGAGCTGCCCCAGCCGGTAGCGCTTCGTGTACTTGACCTCGCCGCCGAAGAACGTCGCCGAGAGCTTGTGCGCCTCGTCGCAGACGACGAGGTCGTAGCGGGCGTCGGGGGCGGCGAGCTTCTGCTGAACGTCCTCGTTGCGGGAGAGCTTGTCGAGCCGCGCGATGGCGAGGTCGTTCTCGAGGAACCAGTTCCCGGTGCGGGCCGCCTCGAGCTTGTCGTTCGTGAGGATCTCGAACGGAAGGTGGAAGCGCCGATAGAGCTCGTCCTGCCACTGCTCGGCGAGGCTGCCAGGGCAGACGACCAGGCAGCGCTTCAGGTCGCCGCGGGCGATCAGCTCCTTGATCAGGAGCCCCGCCATGATCGTCTTCCCCGCGCCCGGGTCGTCGGCGAGGAGAAAGCGGAGCGGCTGGCGCGGAAGCATCGCCTCGTAGACCGCCGTGATCTGATGCGGCAGCGGGTCGACGAGCGAGGTATGGACGGCGAGGACCGGGTCGAAGAGGTGGGCGAGGCGGATGCGGTGAGCCTCGGCGACGAGGCGGAAGAGCGCCCCGTCGCCG
Source organism: Thermoanaerobaculia bacterium (assembly GCA_017999215.1). Taxonomy (GTDB): domain Bacteria; phylum Acidobacteriota; class Thermoanaerobaculia; order UBA5066; family UBA5066; genus UBA5066. The sequence goes on along the minus strand of JAGOBQ010000143.1, from coordinate 539 downwards.
TCGAAGCTCCAGGGCCGCCCCTCCTCGACGACGGTCAGGCGCGGCTCGTCGTGCCGGTAGAGGATCTCCTCGGCGACCCGGCCGTCCGGGCCGCGGTAGACGAGGCTCAGCGCGCCTTCGCCATGCCACTGGACGCTCACGACGGTGACGAGGCCGTCCGGCAGGATGCCGCGGACCGCCGCCTGAGGCCGTAGGTCTTCGAGCTTCATTGCCACCCCTGAGATCGTTCTCGACATTCGATCCGGGATCCGACGTCGTCCTCGGCATTGTCGCCGCCGAAGGGCGGGGAGGGAACCCACGCGGCCGTCGGAATCGGCTTGCGCTCGCGGCAACATGCGACGGCACAGGGACAGATGGCGTCCGGGTTCGCCGCGCGAGCCGCGCGAGGAGGGGCTACGGGCTCCCCCTGCTACGCTCCCTGAAGGAGACGGGAACATGCGCAAGCCTCTGCTCGTCCTCGCGGCGTGCGTGTCGGTGTCGTGGCCGTGGAGCGCGTCCGCGCAGGAGCCGCCGGCCGGCCGTCTCGCCGAGGCGCTCGA
>JAGOBQ010000142.1 GCA_017999215.1 Thermoanaerobaculia bacterium | reverse complement strand
GGCGATCATCCTCACCGGCACGCTCCTCTTCCTCGCGGCGGTCGGCGTCGGGCGGCTCCGGCGGAACGCGTGACGACGCCCCTCCTCTCCGCGACCGCGCTGACCCGGACCTACGCGGTGGGCGAGGAGCGGGTCGTCGGCGTGAGGGACGCCGCCCTCTCCCTCGAGCGGGGCGAGCTCGCGGTCCTCGCCGGCCCGTCGGGGAGCGGCAAGACGACTCTCCTGAACCTCCTCGGCCTCCTCGACCGCCCCGACTCGGGCCGGCTCGAGCTCCTGGGCGAGGACGTCTCGACGCTCGACGACCGAGGGCGCGCGCGCCTCCGGCGCGAGAAGCTCGGCTTCGTCTTCCAGTCCCACCAGCTCGTCCCGGTCCTGTCGGCCGAGGAGAACGTCGCCCTCGCTCTCTGGATCCGCGGGCTCCCGGACGAGGAATGCCGGGTCCGCTCCCGCGCGGCGCTCGCCGCGGTCGGCCTCGCAAGGATGGAGGGGCGCCGTCCCGACGCGATGTCGGGCGGACAGCGGCAGCGGGTGGCCGTCGCGCGCGCGATCGTCGGCGAGCCGGCGCTCGTCCTCGCCGACGAGCCGACGGCCTCGCTCGACTCCGAGACGGCGGCGCGCCTCCTCGACCTCTTCGACGCCCTCCACGCGGAGAAGGGGATCGCGTTCCTCTTCTCGAGCCACGACCCGCGGATCGTCGAGCGGGTGCCGCGGCGCGTCCGCCTCGTCGACGGACGAATCGCCTCGGACGAGCGGACGGCGGGAGGGACGGCGTGACGCTGCGCTGGTGGCGCCTCGCGGCGCGGAACCTCTTCCGGCACCGGCGCCGGACGTTCCTGACGGGGAGCATCGTCGTCGTCGGGTACGTCGCCGCGACGATGACCGCCGGCTTCGTGGCCCAGACGTTCGGCGGGCTGAAAGACATCACGATCCGGGGGCAGGGCGGGCACCTCCGCGTCGTCTCGGCCGAGGCGGAAGGGAAGAGCGACGAGGAGGCGGCGACGCTCCTCCTCGACGACGCCGACGCGCTGACCCGGAGCGTGGCGGCGAGCCCGGACGTGCGGCAGGCGATGCCGCGGCTCACGTTCTTCGGCCTCGTCGCGCACGGGGAGCGGAGCGTCGGGTACATGGGAACCGGCGGCGTCCCCGCGCTCGAGAAGAGCGCGACGCTCGCGGCCGAGGCAGTCGCCGCGGGGACGTTCCTCTCCGACCCGGAGGCCGACGAGGTGATGCTGGGCGGCGGCCTCGCCCGATCGCTCGGCGTGACGGTCGGCGACCTCGTCACGGTCATGACGACGACCCCCGACGGTGGCCTGAACGCGGTCGACGCCGAGGTCGTCGCGGTCCTCCGGTGGCCGATCAAGGAGCTCGACGACCGGATCCTCTTCCTCCCGTACGCCCCGGCGGCGCGCCTCCTGAGGGCGGAGGGGAAGGCGACCTCGATCGCCGTGACGCTGAAGGAGGGGGCCGACCTCGAGAGGTCGGCCGGGGCGCTCCGGGCGCGGCTCCACCGGAACGGCACGCCGGCCGCGGTGAAGACCTGGATCGAGGGCGCCCCGTTCTACGTCGCGGTGAAGAGGCTCTACGCGGCGATCTTCCTCTTCACGGGCCTCGTCCTGGCGACGGTCGTCGTCCTCGCCGCGGCGAACACGATGACCATGTCGGTCTTCGAGAGGACGCGGGAGATCGGGACGCTCCTGGCGATCGGGATGGAGCGCGGCCAGGTGCGGGGCCTCTTCCTCGCGGAAGGGCTCCTGATGGGGCTGGGCGGCTCCGTGGCGGGGGCCGTGGCGTCGCTCCTCATCCGGGCGGCGATCAACGCGGCGCGGATCGAGCTCCCTCCGCCTCCGGGGGCCACGAGCGGGGGAGCGCTTCACGTGGAGCTGATCCCCCTCGCCTTCGCAGTCGGGTTCGTCCTGATGACGGCGACGCTCCTCGTCGCGTCGTGGTGGCCGGCGCGGCGGGCGGCCCGGCTCGACCCGGTGGAGGCGCTCACCCATGTCTGACCGGCGTCTCGCGGCCGGCCTCGTCCTGCTGGTCCTCGCGCTCCTCCTGCTGGCCCTCGCGCCCTCCGCGCGGAGCGCCCCGCCGGACGCCGCCGCGATCCTGGCCCGGGCCGACGTCCCGCGCACCGCCCTCTCCGAGGCGCGCCTGCGCCTCCGCGTGACGACCTCGGGCTCCGGCGCCGAGGCCTTCACCGGCGAGTTCACCGTCCTCGTGAAGGGACCGGAGAGGATCCGGATCGAGTTCCTCGCGCCGGCGGACCGCGGCAAGCTCCTCCTCGTGAACGGGAAGGACGCCTGGCTCGTCCTCCCGAACACGCGGAACCCGATCCGCGTGCCGCGAAGCCACCGGGTGACCGGCGGCTTCGCCGTCGCGGATGTCGCGCGGACGCGTTTCGTCGACGACTACGACGCGACCGTCGAGCGATCGGAGCTCTTCTCGGGGAGGACCTGCGACGTCCTGCTCCTGCGGGCGAAGAAGAGACGGGACCCGGCCTTCCCGGTCCTTCGCGTCTGGGTCGATCGGGCCGAGTCGCGGACGCGCAAGGTCGTCTTCCTCCTTCCGTCCGGGAAGACGGCGCGCGAGGCGACGTTCGACGAGTGGGGGACGCTCCGCGGCGTGCCGACGGTGACGCGGATGACGATCGTCGACGCGCTCCGTTCCGGCACGACGGTCGTCGACTACCTCGACGCCGAGAAGGCCGTGCTCGACGACGCCCTCTTCGTCCCGGCGCTCCCGGCACGCCGCTGACGCGGCGCGCCGCTCAGTTCACTGGCGTCCCGGAGCCGAGCGAGTCGAGCCCCTGGGAGGCGCGCTCCGCCTCGGGCGAGTCGGGGAAGCGCTCGATGACGTCGGCGAAGCCGCTGGCGGCCTCCTCCGTGACGCCGACGGCGGCGGCCGTCATCGCCTTCTGAAGCGTCCTCTCCGGGGAGAGCGGGCGGAGCGCGGCGAGGAAGGAGGCGACGCGGTAGCTCCCCGCCGCGTCGTTCTCGTCCCTCGTGGTCGCCGCGAGGTTGTTCAGGACCCGCTCGAGGACCTGGTCGATCGGGCTCGGCCTGAGGAAGTCGTCGCTCCAGCGGCTCTTCGTCCCGGCGATCCGGTCGTGCAGGGAGCGGCACCCTTCGCGAGAGAGCTCCTGCCCTCCGGCGAACGTGTCGACGTGGACGCCCGCCGCGCCGCCCACCCGGACGAGAAAGTGGCCGGGCATCCCGATCCCCTCGACGGGAATCCCCGCGCGACGGCCGACCTCCATCCAGATGCAAGAGAGGAGGATCGGCATTCCCTTCCGGCGGGCGAGCACCTGGTGGAGGCAGCAGTTTCGGGTCGCCGAGTAGTCGTGGGCGTCGCCCTTGAGGCCCATCTCGTCGACGAGGAGTCCCCGCAGGAGGCGCGACAGCGCGAAGGGACCCTTCGTCGGGAGGACCGTCAGACGTCGGGCCGCGACCGCAGCCCAGGCTTCCACCTGGGCTTCGTCCTCGCGCCGGAACGACGCGGGAGACCCCTCCACGGCCGAGAGGGCGGAGAGGAGGTCGTCCTCCGTGACGGCCGCGAGGAACGCGCGGACGTCCTCCTCGTCCTCTTCGGTCCAGAGGTCGCGGAGCGTCGGGTGGGGCGAGCCTCCGAGCACGCCCCGATCCTAGCGCGAGCCGGTCCGGGGGCTTCAGGAAACGGGGACGCGGCGCGTCTTCGCGGCGATCGCCATGCGGATCTCGGGAAGGGCCCGCCGGGCCGCCTCCTCGCCCGCCGAGATGAGGCGCTTCTTCTGTCCGAAGTCGTCGTACGCCACGTCGCCGACGTCGGGCGTGACGACGACGTCCGCCTCGCGCGCGCGGAGCCGGCCGATCTCGGCCGACATGATCATGACCGACTGGTAGGCGACGGCGACCGGGTTCTTCGGAATCGTCGCGGGCGTGAGGGCCGGGATCGCGACCGCGACGACGACGTCGGCCCCCATCGAGCGGACGACGTCCGCCGGGACCGGGTTCACGACGCCGCCGTCGACGTAGGTCCGCCCGCCGATCTCCACGGGAACGAAGACGCCCGGGATCGCGCAGGAGGCGTGGACGGCCGGCGCGATCGGGCCGCGGCGGAAGACGACCGCCTTGCCGGAGGCGACGTCGACGGCGACCGCGGCGAAGGGGACCTTCATCTGCTCGATCGACCGGCTCTTCAGGTTCGATCCGAGGAACGAGCGGAGGCGCTCGCCCTTCACGAAGCCTCCCGAGAAGACGGCGAGGGCGCGGTAGTCGAAGAGGTCCTCCTCGGTCACCGTCACGGCGTGGAACTCGGCGTCGAGGACGCGCCCCGTGTCGGCGTAGAGCGCGCCGATCAGGCTGCCGACGGAGGTCCCCGCGACGAACGAGATCGGGATCTTCTCCTGCTCGAGGACGCGGAGGACGCCGATCTCGGCGAAGCCGCGCGCGCCGCCGCCGCCGAGCGCCAGGCCGACTTTCGCCGGCACCTCGCGCGTCGGCACGGGGGTCGGCACGGGCGTCGGCGCGGGAGGGGGCGCGGGAGGCGGGGCCGGGGAGCACGAGGCGCCGAGGAGCACCGCGAGCGCGACGGGGGCCGCCGCTCCCCGGAGGCGCGGAGCCGAGGGCTTCATGCCGTCGCCTCCCCCGGGCCGGGCCGGTCCGTCGCGGCCCGACGCAGGGCGAGGATCGCGAGGGCCGCGCAGGCGAGGAACGCGACGAGGAAGATCGCGAAGACGCCCAACTGGGAGGCGGTCGCCGGAGCGGCGTTCGACTTCGCGACGTCGACGTAGACGTCGCGAAGCTGGTGGCGCGTGACGAGCATCAGGAGCATCGCGAGGCCGAACAGCTCGAGGGAGCGCCGCACGGAGCGCCGGTCGGCGATCGGGTCGCGGACCCGGGCGAGGAAGACGAGGAGGCCGAAGCCGGCCGCGATGCCGAGCGTGAACGGCGCCATCGTCGGCGCGCCGCCGCGCATCAGGCCGAGGAGGACGTCGCGCGGGACCGAGATCGTCAGCCAGAGCCCGACGACGAGCTGGAGGAGCGTCGCGAGGAGGGCGAGCTTCGTGCCCCACGAGGCGCGGGCGGCGGCCGCCGCCCGCTCCGCCTCCGCCGGCGGGCGCCGGACGGCGAGCCAGGCGAGGAGGATCGCGGCGAGCGTCACGCCGGCGAGCGCGAAGTGGAGGAAGCGGGGGAGGAACGCCCGGTCGGCGAACGCCGCCCAGGGGCTCGCGAGCGCCGCCTCCCAACGGTCCGGCTGGACCGAGAGGAGGTGGACGACGACCTGGATCGCCGCGACGGCGAGGAAGAGAAGGGCCGACAGCGCGAGGTGGGGCGCGGCTCCCTTCCCGGCCCTCAGCCGGAACTTCGCGGCGTAGGTCAGGTAGTAGGCGGCCATCAGGAGGAGCAGCAGCCCGAGCCAGGCCGGGGCGAGGATCACGGTGGCCGAGTAGAAGAGCCGGCCATGCAGGACCTGGACGAAGAGGAGCGGGGCGATCCCGAACGTGATCGTGAGCGAGATCGCCCAGGTGTTGACCTCGGCGAAGAGGCGGGCGACGGGGCGGCCGAACGCGCGGTCGCGGTCGAGCGCGGCGAGCGTCCCGAGGATCGAAGAGCCGAGGACGACGTTCACGCCGACGACGTGCACGGCGAACGTGACGAGCCAGAGGAGGTGGAAGAGCCACGGCGGCCCCGGGATCGGCATCGGGTCGAGCGCCGGGAGCGAGGTCTCAGCGAACACCGGCCACCTCCGCCGCCTGCGGCGCGTTCAGGGAGGCGAGCCACCCGGCGAGCGCCTCGAGCTCCTCGTCGGTCCCGACGAACGGCGGCATGTACGGGTAGTCGGGCCTCACGTCCTCCCCCTCGGCGCGCGCCTTCCACTTCGCGCCGTCGTCCCGAAGGGCCGTCAGGAACATCGCGGCGAGCTCGGCGTCCATCGCGAAGGCGATCTTCCGGATTCCGAGGTAGCCGTCCCGCGTGTGGCAGGAGGAGCACTCCGCGCGGAAGACCGCCTCGCCCGTCGGCACCTCGCGTCCGCCCGCCTCCTTCGTCGCCCAGACGGCCTTCGAGAGGATGCCCTTCTCGTTCAGGGCGTCGATCTCCGAGACGAGGACCCCGTTCGAGAACATCTGCTCCGCGATGACCCAGGGCTTGCGGACGCCTTCGCGGACCCTTTCGTACCCGGCGAGGACGCCCGCGGAGGCGACGAGCGCGAGGAGGGCGACGGGCCACGACTGGAGCCGCGGCAGGAGCGTCACGAGGAGCGCGAGGAACGCCGCGACGAGGAGGATCCGGAACGAGTGCGTCCGTCCCGTGGCGAGCGCGGCGAGGAGCGGCTTCTCGGCGAGGAAGAGGCGCTGGACCGATTCCGGCAGCGCCCTCTCCCAGACGAGCCAGCCGGCGGCGGCGACCGCGAGGCCGAGCGTCCCGACGGCCCCGAGGACGCGCGCGAGGCGGGTGCGCGCCGCGCGGTCCCGCTCCCGCAGCGCGGCGAACGCCATCCAGGCCGCGGCGAGCGCGAGGCAGACGCCGGTGCGGAAGAGGATTCCCGGGAGGTAGGTCGGGTTCAGGAAGCCGTCGCGGAACGACGCCGTGCTCGGGAACGAGCCGGGCGTCAGCATGAATCCGAGGATCCCCTGGATGACGACGAGCGACAGGAAGGCGGCGAACGCGTAGAGCCAGATCAGGAGGAGGTGGGTCCGCGGAGAGACCTTGTCCCACGTCGCGACCCAGGCGAGCGCGGTGACGACCTCGAGGAGGAAGAAGGCCCACTCCGTCGCCCAGGCCCAGACGAACGTGTGGATGAGCGAGGAGGTCGCGGCGGGGTGGACGACTCCGATCGTGAACCAGATCCCGACGCCGGAGATCGCTCCGAAGACGGTCGAGAGGAGGAGGAGGATCATCGACGAGCGCTTCACGAGGTCGCGCATCGGGCGATCCCCGCGCCTCACCGCCGCCGTCTCGAGGAAGGCCATGACGAGGCCGCCGCCGACGGCGAAGTGCGCGACGACGACGTGAAGGGTGGCGACGACGGCGATCAGGATGCCGCCCCCCGTCGCGAACTCCCGGAGCGGGTAGTCCATTGCGGTCTCCTCGCCCGCCTCAGCGGATCGGGCGTCCCTCGTAGCAGCCGTCGTAGACGTACTTCGAGAAGTAGCGCTCGGAGGGGTCGGTCAGGAGCGTGACGACGCGCTTCCCCTCGCCGAGCCTCTTCGCGAGCCGCTTCGCCCCTGCGACGGCGGCGCCGGAGGAGGCGCCGGCCGGGAGTCCGATCCGGCCGAGCGCGTCGACCATCGCGTAGCTCTCGGCGTGCGGGACCGTGAAGACGCCGTCCGCGAGCGAACGGTCGAACGTCGCGGGAACGAACGCGTTTCCGATCCCCTCGACCATGTGCTCGCCCTTCCCGTCGCCCCCTCCGAAGATCGAGTCGGGAGGCTCGACGCCCCAGCAGGCGATCGACGGCACCTGCTCCTTCAGGCAGCGGGCGATCCCGGTGAAGGTCCCGCCCGTCCCGACGCCGACCGCGAGCCCGTCGACCCGCCCCTCCAGCTGCTCCAGGATCTCGGGACCGGTCGCCTCGTAGTGGATGCGGGGGTTCGCGGGGTTCTCGAACTGCCGCATCGGGACGGCGCCGGGGTGCGCCGCGAGGAGCTCCTCCACCTTCGCGCGTGCGCCGGGAATCCCCGAGCCGTGCGGCACGAGGACGACCTCGCCGCCGAGGCCGCGGATCAGGACCATCTTCTCGCGCGCATACCCTTCGATCATGACGATGACGACGCGATAGCCGCGCGCCGCGCCGACGAGGGCGAGGCCGACGCCGGTGTTCCCGGCCGTCGCCTCGAGGATCGTCCCGCCCGTCGGGAGGACGCCGCGCTCCTCGGCGTCGCGGATCATCCCGAGCGCCGTCCGGTCCTTCACGCTCATCCCGGGGTTCAGGTACTCGAGCTTGGCGAAGATGTCCGCCTCGCCGGGCTCCTTCAGGGCGCCGAGCCGCACCATCGGGGTCCGCCCGATCAGCTCGACGACGCTCTCCACGACACGCATGCACCGCTCCCGGGGCCCTTCGGGCGCGGCGCGCTCCGGCGAGAGCCCAGCGGACCTTGTAGGCGGGGGAGGAGGCGAAGTCAAGGAAGGGGACGGGGACCGTCGCGGGTCTTCAGGAAGCGTCGTGGAATCGAGCATATGCTAGGATGCCCGGCCGGGCGGCCGCTCCCCTCCGGGCCGCCACTCCTCGAGAGGTGCTCCAGAGAATGTCCGACGCCAAGAGCCTGCGCATCGCCAGCCGGATCGTCCACGCCGGGCAGCACACCTGTCCGCTGACCGGCGCCGTCGCGACGCCGATCTACCAGACCTCGACGTTCGCGTTCAAGGACACGGACGAGGGGGCGGCCCGCTTCAGCGGCGCCGACCCGGGGTACAAGTACACCCGCCTCGGGAACCCCACGGTCGCCGCGCTCGAGGAGTGCGTCGCCGACCTGGAAGGGGGCTGCGGGGCGATGGCGGCCTCGACGGGCATGGCCGCCGTCCACACCGTCTACTTCGCCCTCCTCGGGGCGGGGTCCCACGTCGTCGGCACGGACGCCCTCTACGGCGCGAGCCGGATGATCCTCGAGAAGGAGTACTCCCGGTTCGGCGTGACGGGCTCCTTCGTCGACACGTCCGACCCCGCGAACGTCGAGAAGGCGATGCGCCCCGAGACGAAGCTCGTCTACCTCGAGACGCCCGCGAACCCGACGCTCAAGCTCTGCGACATCGAGGCGATCGCGAAGATCGCCCACGCCCACGGCGCCCTCGTCTGCGTCGACAACACGTTCGCCACGCCCCTCCTCCAGCCGCCGCTCGACCTCCGGGCCGACCTCCTCCCC
>JAGOBQ010000141.1 GCA_017999215.1 Thermoanaerobaculia bacterium | reverse complement strand
CACTGGAGCGAGTTCGCGGGCTTGAGGACCCAGTGGTTCTCGTCGGGGAAGATGAGGAGCTTGCTCGGGATGCCGCGGCGCTGGAGAGCCGTGAACGTCGAGAGCCCCTGCGTGTAGACGACGCGGAAGTCCTTCTGCCCGTGGATGACGAGCGTCGGCGTCTTCCAGTTCTTCACGTGGTCGATCGGGTTGTGGTGCCCGAAATTCTTCGCCGTCCAGGGCGTGCCGCCGTTCTCCCACTCGGGGAACCAGAGCTCCTCGGTGTCGTAGTAGGCCATCCGCTCGTCGAGGTTCCCGTCGTGGACGACGAGGCACTTGAAGCGGTCGGTCTGCCCGTGGATCCAGTTGATCATGTAGCCGCCGTACGAGGCGCCGAGCGCGCCGACCCGGTTCCCGTCCAGGAAGGAGTACTTCCCGAGGACGAAGTCGAGCCCCTTCATCAGGTCTTCGTACGGCGCGCCGCCCCAGTCGCCGTTGACGGCGTCCGTGAAGGCCTGGCCGTAGCCGGTGGAGGCGTGGAAGTCGATCATCACTGCCGCGTAGCCGGCGCCCGCGTAGGCCTGCGGGTTCCAGCGGTAGTGGAAGTCGTTCCCGAAGGAGCCCTGCGGCCCTCCGTGGATCAGGAACGCGACGGGGTACTTCTTCGCCGGGTCGAAGTCGACGGGGTGGACGAGCCAGCCGTAGACGGTGTCCCCCTTCGCGCCCGTGAACGTGAACTGCTCGGGCTTTCCGAAGCGGGCCGCGGCGACCTTCGCGTCGTTGACCGACGTCAGCTTCTCGTACGCGCCGCCCGCCACGGGCATCGCGAAGACCTCGGTCGGCCCGAGGAGGGAGTGACGGGTGAAGAGGACCCGGTCCCTTCCGAGGGGTGAGGCGGAGTCGACGGAGCCATCCGCGAGGAGGAGGCGGGTCTTGCCGGTGGCCCCCTCGATCGCGAAGAGGGCTTTCTGGCCGAGGTGGTCGGCCGTCGCGTAGAGCGACTTCCCGTCGGCCGCCCAGGTCAGGCTCGACGGCGAGCGGTCGTCGGTCTTCCCGGGGCCGGCGCGAAGGGTGAACGAACGGTCCTTCCCGGTCGCGAGGTCGCGGAAGACGATCTCGAACCGGTCGGCCTCGTAGCCGGGGCGGGACATCGCGGCGTACGCCAGGGTCTTCCCGTCGGGAGAGAAGCGCGGAGTCGAGTCCCAGGCCGGGTTCGTCGTGATCCGCTTCGGGGCGGCCGAGCCGTCCGTCGGGACCTCCCAGAGGTCGTAGTTCGTCGACCAGGCCTCTTCGCGGCCGACGTCCTTGCAGGTGAAGACGAGCGTCTTCCCGTCGGGGCTGATCGCGGCGTCGTCGAGGCCGCCGAACGGCTTCGGCGGCGCGTCCGCGTCCATCGCCGGCATCAGGTCCTTCGCCGCCCCGGCCGCCTTTCCGTCGGCGCCGAGCGGGAGCGCGAAGACGTGGTTCCTCCGCCCGTCCTTCCAGGTGTCCCAGTGACGGACGAAGAGGCGGTCGTAGAGCATGCCGGTCGACTTGACCGTCTCCTTCTCCTCGAGCGCCTTCTTCGTCTCGGCCGGGCTCTTCCCGGGGAAGACCTCCATCGAGATCACGAGGAGCTTCCCGCCCGGCGCGACCTCGAGGTTGTCGACGTCGAGCGGCTCGGAGGAGACCTTTTCGGCCTCGCCTCCGGCGAGCGGGATGCGCCAGACCTGCTGCGACCCGCCGCGCGTCGAGAGGAAGAAGAGGCTCCTGCCGTCGGCCGCCCAGCGGGGGCTCGAGTCGGCCGCCTCGTGCGTCGTCAGGCGCCGCACGGCCTTCGACTTCACGTCGAGGAGCCAGAGGTCCGTCCGTCCGCGGTTCGCGGCGAGGTCGGTCGTCCGGAGGACGAACGCCGCCTGCGTTCCGTCGGGCGAGACCTGGACGTCGGAGATGCGGTCCATCGCGAGCATGTCGTGGATGGAGAAGGGGTGCGTGTCGGCGGCCGCGCCCGGGAGGGCGACGAGGAGCGCCACGAGGAGGAGCGGGGTGCGGAAGAGGCGGAGCATGGACAGATCGTAGCCCGAGACGGGGCTCGGACGGGCGCGGAAGCTCCCGGTCCCCCCTCCCCGGCTAAGATCCGCCCGAGGAGCTCGAAGTGAAGGGAATCATTCTCGCCGGGGGCTCCGGCACGCGCCTCCACCCGGTGACCCGCGGCATCAGCAAGCAGCTCGTTCCCGTCTACGACAAGCCGATGATCTATTACCCGCTCTCGACGCTGATGCTGGCCGGGATCCGGGAGATCCTGGTCATCACGACGCCGCACGAGCAGGAGGGGTTCCGCCGGCTCCTCGGGGACGGCTCCTGGCTCGGCCTGACGATCGAGTACGCCGCCCAGCCGAGCCCGGACGGCCTGGCCCAGGCGTTCCTCATCGGACGGGAGTTCGTCGGCGAGGGGCGGGTCGCCCTCGCGCTCGGCGACAACATCTTCTACGGGCACGGGTTCCCGGAGCTCCTCAAGAGGGCCGCCCAGAAGGCGAGCGGGGCGACGGTCTTCGCCTACCGGGTCCGCGACCCCGAGCGCTACGGCGTCGTGGAGTTCGGGGCCGACGGGCGGGCCGTAAGCCTCGAGGAGAAGCCGCCGAAGCCCCGGTCCTCCTACGCGGTGACGGGGCTCTATTTCTACGACAACCGGGTCCTCGACGTGGCGGCGAACCTGAAGCCGTCGCCGCGAGGAGAGCTCGAGATCACCGACGTGAACCGCGTCTTCCTCGAATGGGGCGAGCTGAACGTCGAGGTCCTCGGGCGCGGGGTCGCGTGGCTCGACACGGGGACCCACGCCTCGCTCCTGCAGGCCTCGAACTTCATTCAGGCGATCGAGGAGCGGCAGGGGCTCAAGGTGGCGTGCCTCGAGGAGGTCGCCTACCGGATGGGTTACATCGGGGAGGAGGGAGTTCGCGAGGCCGCCCGCGCGATGAAGGGCAACGAGTACGGGCAGTACCTGCTCCGGCTCCTGGAGGAGGAGGCGGAGGCGGGCTCGCGGACGGCGAGGTGACCGTGGGCGGGCTCTTCACCGAGCGCGACCTCGCGACGCTGGCCCGGGCCGGGATCGACCCGGCCGAGGCGGGCCGGCAGGTCGATCTCCTGACGCATCCCCCCGCGCCGGCCCCGCTCGTCCGCCCCTGCACGCGCGGAGACGGGATCGAGCGGATCTCCGAGGAGCGGCATCGCGACCTCCTCTCCCTCTTCGAGGAGGCCGAGAAGGCCGGACGGCTCTCGAAGCTCGTCCCCGCCTCGGGGGCGGCGACGCGGATGTTCCAGTCGCTCCGGAGAGCGCTCGACGAGCCCGAGACGACGTTCGAGGAGTGGGTCGCTCGCGCCGAAAGGGGCGATGCGGCGGCCGCGGAGGTCGTCCGGTTCGTGGATGGGCTCGGGGAGCTGCCGTTCGCGGCGGAGCTGCGCGCCGTCGCGGGGGAGGCGGCCTTCTCGGATCCGCGACGGCACTTCGTCGACCTGCTCGAAGCGCTCCTCCTCCCGTCCGGTCTCGGCCTCGCCTCGCGGCCGAAGGGCCTCGTCCCGTTCCATCTCGAGGAAGAAGGGGCGCGCACTCCGTTCGAGGAGCACCTCGTCGAAGCCGCCCTCACCGTCCGCGCGGCCTCGGGCCGGACGCCGGTCCACTTCACCGTCGCCGACGAGGCCCGCGGCGACTTCGAGGCGCTCCTCGAGCGGCACCGACCGGACCTCGAGCGCCGTCTCCACGCCCGTTTCGACGTCACGTTCTCGGTCCAGGAGCGCTCGACCGACACGCTCGCCGTGGCGCTCGACGGGGCGCCCTTCCGGACGGCGGACGGGGAGCTGCTCCTTCGCCCGGGCGGGCACGGAGCGCTCCTCGGGAACCTCGCCGCCCTCGGAGGGGACGTCGTCTTCGTGAAGAACGTCGACAACGTCGTCCCCGACTCGAGGAAGGGTCCGACGCTCCTCTGGAAGAAGCTCCTCGCGGGGAGGCTCCTCGAGGTGGAGCGGAGGGTCCGGAACCTCGTTGCGCTCCTCGACGCGGGGGCGCCCGGCGCCGCCGACGAGGCGCTTTCCTACCTTCGCGAGACGTTCGGCGAGGCGACGGCCGAGGCCGACGCGCTTTCGGACGACGAGCGGCGGCGCTGGGCGCGGGCCCGCTTCGCGCGTCCCCTGCGCGTCTGCGGCGTCGTGAGGAACGAGGGGGAGCCCGGCGGCGGGCCGTTCTGGGTGCGGAGCCGCGACGGTAGGCTCTCCCGCCAGATCGTCGAGAGCGCCGAGGTCGACCTCTCCGACCCGGCGCGCAGGGCGCTCTGGAGCTCCGGGACGCACTTCAACCCGGTCGACCTCGTCCTCTCCCTCCGGGACGGCGAGGGGCGCCCGTGGGACCTGTCGAAGTTCGTGGACGAGTCGGCGGTCTTCGTCTCGCGCAAGTCGCACGAAGGCGTCCCGCTCCTCGCGCTCGAGCGGCCGGGCCTCTGGAACGGCGCGATGGCCTTCTGGAACACCCTGTTCGTCGAGGTGCCGATCGAGACCTTCGCGCCCGTCAAGACCGTCCTCGACCTCCTTCGCCCCGAGCACCGGCCCGCTCCGGGGTGACGCCGGCGGGGCGGCGGAAGAGCCACTCCTCGCGCCGCCTCTCGTCGGGGCTGCAGGGCCACCCGAATTCCGCGTCGAACGCGCACCCCGGCCGCCGGGGCGCGGTGAGCGCCGGTCCCTTCGGCCTCGCGAGCGCCGGGTCGAGCAGCGCGAGGAAGTCCTCCGAGTAGAACGCGAGGTCGGCGATCGGGAGGGCGGGCGCGAGGCCCCGGAGCCTCCGGAGGAAACCGGGAGAGACGACGGCGGACGCCCGCTGCCTCAGGCCGGCGGCCTCGTCTCCCGAGAACGCCGAGAGCGGCGCGGCCAGGCGGCCCCGCGTCCCCTGGAGGACGAGGCACGCGTCGGGAGGGCGTACCGATGCGCACTCCGGGAAGAGGACGACGGGCGCATGCGTGAGAACGCGCGAGACCGTCTCGCCGGTCGCGGTGTCGGTCACCTCCTCGTGCGTGTCGGAGCCGGAGGCGGGCTGTCGCGACAGGAGCGACCAGCGCCCGCCGGGGGTCTCGACGAGGAGGCGGGTCTCGTCCTCGGCGTCGCTCCTGCGGAAGAGGACCGACCAGCGGACCGCCGGAGGTCCCGGCGCCTCGTGGTGCCAGCGTCCACGCGGGACGAGGGCGCGCCCGGGCTCGGCGGCCGACGGCGGCGGCGTCGCCGGAGAAAGCGCGAGGAAGAAGAGAGCGCCGAGCCCCGCTCCCCTCACGCGTGCCCCGCGGGGAGCCAGAGCTTCCCGCCGACGAAGGCCGAGACGAGCCAGGCGTCGAGGAGCCCGGAGCGGCCCTCGTCCTCGAGGATCCGGAGCGCCTTCTCCCGCGGCACGGCCTTCTTGTAGGGCCGGTCCGACGCGGTCAGGGCGTCGTAGATGTCGCAGATCGTCATGACCCGCGACGCGAGCGGGATCTCGTCCGCGCGCACGCCGCGGGGATAACCGGAGCCGTCGAGCTTCTCGTGGTGGGCGTGCGCGATCTCCGGGACCCGAGCGAGGTCCGGAGTCCACGGGATCGACGAGAGGAAGCGGTAAGTGTGGGAGACGTGGCTCTCGATCTGGGTCCGCTCCTCGAGCGAGAGGCTCCCCTTCCGGATCGAGAGGAGCTGGAACTCGTGGTCCTGGAGCAGCGACGTCACGACGCCCCTCCGGTCGCGGTAGGAGCGCGTCAGGAGCCGCCGAAGGACGCCTCCTGCCTCCTCGGGGAGGACGGTCGGCTCGTTCGCGCGGCGGACCTCCTCGAACATCTCCTCGAGCTCCTGCGCCCGGTCCAGGCGCGCGGCGTCGAGGAGGCGGAGGTCCTCCGGAGACGGGGGGACGCCCGCCTCGGCGAGGCGCTCGAGGAGCCTCCGGCCGTCGCGGGCGTCCTCGGACTCGAGCGCGAAGTCGAACCGGTCCCGGATCCGGAGGACCGCCTCCTCGTCGACCTTCTTCGCCTTGACGAGGACGCGCTCCGGGATCGAGACCTTCCCGAAGTCGTGGAGGAGCGCGGCCGTCCGGAGCTCGCGCATCTCCTCGCGCGAGAACGCGACGGAGGAGTAGGGCCCGTCGTCCGCGCGGTCGACGAGTCGGGCGAGGGAGACGGTCAGATCGGCGACGCGGTTGCTGTGGCCGGCGGTCGTCGGGTCGCGGAGCTCGACGGCCATGATCGCGGCGCGCGCGAAGTCCTCGAAGAGCTTCCGGATCGAGGCCGTCAGCTGGTTCGCCTTGACCGAGACGGCGGCCTGCGTCGCGAGGGAGTGCAGGAGCGGGATCAGGTCCGGCGGGTAGGGGGCCGGGCTGCCGTCGGCGAGTCTTCGGTTCATCAGCTGGACGACGCCGACGAGCGCGCCCGTGTGATCGGACATCGGGACGACGGCCATCGAGCGGGTCCGGAAGCCGGTCTGGTCGTCGAACGCCGTGTTGAGCCGGTAGGGGGCGCCGGCCGGCACGTCGTAGGCGTCCTCGAGGACGATCGACTCGCCGTGGCCGGCGACGTAGCCGGCGAGGCTCGCGTCGTCGACCGGCATCGTCCGCTCGGAGAACGCGAACTTCACCGCGTCGTTCTGGGCGAGCTTGAAGCGGAGCCGCCGGCCGTGCGGCCCCTCCTCCAGGAGGTAGAGGCTCCCCGCCTCCGAAGAGGTGAACCGGCGCGACTCCGTGAGGATCTTCTCGAGCAGGCGGTCGAGGTCCCTCTCGGCCGAGAGCGCGATCCCGATCCGGTTCAGCGCGCTGACCCTCTCCTCGGCTTCGGAGAGCCGTCGCGAGAGCGACGCCGAGGCCGCCCGCGCCGCCGAGACCTCGGCCGCGGCCGAGAGGATCGACGCGAGCGCCGCCGGCGGGGCGTGAGGCGGCAGGGAGAAGACGGGGACCGCGAGGTCCGCCGGCTCTCCCCAGGAGAGAGCGACGGCGGGGGAGCCTTCCCGGAGGAAGGCCGCCAGCGTCTCCGCCAGCTGCGGGGGAACAAGGTAGAGGGCGGGGCCTCCATCGTGCTCGGGCGGGCTGCCCGTCCAGGGACGGTCGGCGAGCCCGGCGATGCGGACGGCTTCGGAGAGCGGTCCCGGAAAGGCCTCCGCCGGACGATGAAAGGGGACGCGCTCGCTCATGCCGGGATTCTGTCGGTCCGGCCCCCGGAGGGTCAACGGAGAGACGAGCCGGCGATCACGAAGGGGGATCGGAGCGGGGCGGGCGGCACGCCGCCGCGGGTCACTTCCCGCCGACGAGAGCCGAGAAGACGAGGTACGGGTTCACGACGAGCCCCTTCCAGGGGTTCGGGGCGTCGGCGTCGCGGAAGATGGCGAAGTGGAGGTGCGCGCCGAACGTCCGACCCGTCGTGCCGACCTCGCCGATCTGCTGGCCGCGCTTCACCGTGTCGCCGACCTTCAGTCCAGGCGCGTAGCGGGAGAGGTGGGCGTAGTAGTAGACGAACCGGCCGGTCGCGTCCCTCTGGTAGATGACGATGCCGCCGCGCCGGTCGCGCCCGAGGCGCTCGATCTTCCCGTCGCTCACGGCGACGATCGGGGTCCCCTTCGGGGCGCCGAGGTCGATCGCGTGGTGCCTCTTGTGGCGGCCGCGGGAGGCATTGAACGTGTCGCGGAGCTTCTCCTTCGGGAATGCCTCGATCGGGAGCGGGAACCCGGTCGCGAAGAGGGCGGCGAGCTCTTCCTCGGGGATCGAGGCGGGCTTGCTGTCCTTCTTGCGGACGACGAGGCCCTTCAGCGTCGAACGGAGGTCTCTCCAGAACGAGCGCTGCTCCTCGGAGAGCGCCGGAAGCGGCGCGGCCGGAACCGCGCCCGCGGACCAGCTCCCGTCTTCGTACGGCTCGTCGCCGTCCGGGTCGGCCTCGAGCGGGAGGTGCTCCTCGGCCTGGCTCCGTGCGACCGCGAGGACGGCCGGAAGCCCGGGAGGGAGCGCGACCTTCCGCGCGCGCGGCGGGGCCGCGCTGGCTCGGGCGATCCACGCGAGGTCGGCCTCGTCCGCGGAGGAGAAGCACCCGCCGTCCTCCGGATCGCGGTACGGGCAGGGGGCGGGCCCGGCGGACGGCACGGTCGCCGCCAGGACCGAAGGGGCAGCCTCTTTCGCGATCTTCGCGGCGGACGCGGCGGGCCCCGCCACGAGGGCGAGCCCGGCGAGCGCCACCGCCGCGGAGAGCGCGGTCCTGGTCAGCCGGCCCTCTCCAGGTAGGAGTCGTCGCGCGTGTCGATCTTGATGATCGTTCCCGCTTCGACGAACTGCGGGATCTGGACGACGAGGCCCGTCTCGAGCTTGGCCGGCTTGTAGGAGGCCGACGCCGTCGCCCCCTTCATGCCGGGCTCCGTCTCGACGACCTTCAGGTTCACCGTCGTCGGGAGCTCCACGGAGATCGGGTTCCCTTCGTAGAAGTCGACCTCGATGACCGTCTCGGGCAGGAGGTACTTCATGGCGTCCCCCACGATCTCGTCCGAGAGCCGGACCTGATCGTAGGACTCCTGGTTCATGAAGTGGTGCCCCTCGCCGTCCGAGTAGAGGTACTGCATCTCGTGCGTGTCGAGGGAGGCCTTCTCGATCTTGTCCTCGGAGCGGAACCGGTGCTCGTTCATCGCGCCGGACTTCAGGCTCCGAAGCTTCGCCTGGACGAAGCCGCGGAGGTTCCCCGGCGTCTTGTGGACGACGGAGTGAGCCCTGTGGAGCTCCCCGTTGTGGATGACGATCATTCCGGCGCGAAGTTCGGTAGCTGAGATCATGCCGCGGCCTGGTTCAAACCTTCCTGCGGGCACGGCTCCCGCCGGACGAACCGGACGTCAGCCGCGCCAAACCCGCGAAGGGTAAACC
>JAGOBQ010000140.1 GCA_017999215.1 Thermoanaerobaculia bacterium | reverse complement strand
CGGGCGACTTCGTCCGCCACGATGATCGTGTGCTCGCGCCGTGCCCCGACGTCGGGTCCCTCGGCGACCAGTTCCTGCTACCGGCCGGGGCGCTCCTCCTCCGGAGCCGCGGGCGGACGCCGCGGCGGCCGCGGGGCGCGCGCCGCGCCGCCCGCTCGCTCGTCCCCTGGCTGCCCCTCGCGGGCGTCGTCCCGCTCCTCGCCCTCGACTTCTGGACGAGGCCCGTGCCGGCGCAGCCCGTAGCTCCGCCGTCCCCGTTCGACGCGGAGATTCGCTCCCTTCCGCGCGACGCGATCGTGGCGGTCTGGCCCTTCGAGCGCGGCACCTCGGAGCGTTCCTGGGCGGAGCAGCTCTCTCACCGCCGCCGCGTCCTGAACGGATTCCAGACGTTTCCTCCGCCGATCCACCTCTGGCTCGACTCCTTCCTTTCGGACAAGCCGTTCGAGGCAGCCTTCGCCGCCTACTCCGAGCTCGGCGTCTCTCCGATCGAGATCGATCTCGTGGCGGCGCCGCCCGGGTCGGGCGAGCGCGTCGAGGTCGTCGTCGAGACCCGGTCGGGTAATGTCCGCGACGTCCTCCGGATTCCGGTCGTCGGGGCGGGCGAGGTCACCGCCCGGCTCTCCCGTTCTCTTCCGCCCGGCTCCGTCGTCCGGGCCGTCGACGACGGCCGAGAGGTCGGGCGCGCTGTTCCGCCTCCTCCGCGCCCGTCGAGCGGATAATCCCCGAGCCCGTGCGCAACCTCGAGCCTCGACAGAGGCGGATCGTCACGTTCGCCCTCGGGGCGGCCCTCGTGGTCTCCCTGGCGTGGACGACCTGGCTCGCCCACCTCGGCGTCGAGCGCGGCACGCTCAGCCACGCGCGGCTCTGGTTCGCGCTCCTGGTCTTCGGCGTCCACTACGTGGGGGCCGTCGTCGTCCTCCTCAAGCGCCCCTTCGACCCCGCGAACCAGGCCCTTTTCCCCTTCCTGACGCTCCTGGGCGTCCTGAACGCGGGGCGAATCCTGTCGGTCGTCACGGGCGGCAGCGCGTTCCAGGACCGGATCGCGCTGGCGGGCTCGACGGCCGTCCACTTCGTGGCGATCGCGTGGATCCTCGTGACGATCGGCGGGTTCTTCCCGGTGACCCGCCTGCACAGGCCGGGGCGGGCGTACCTCGTCGGCACGCTCCTCGCGATGGGACCCCTCGCCCTCTACCTTCGGCGCTGGTGGCTCGACGGCGGCGAGGCGGCGCCCGGCGGCGCGTGGAAGACCGGCGTGGCGGTCGTCGCGCTCGCGGTCGACCTCTTCGTCTTCGTCTACTTCCTCTCCCTGGCGTGGGTCGCCCGGAAGGAGGACGTACGGCGAAGGGCGCGCGTCGTTCTCGTCGCCGTCCTCCTCTACCTCGGCCTCTTCATCTTCCTGCGCGACGTCCCCGCCGTCGCCGGGCGGAGCGCGGTCCTTCCCGTCCCGGCCCTGGCCGGGCTCTCGATCCTCCTGCCGCTCGCGCTCATCGTGGCCGCGACGCGGTTCCGCCTCTTCGAGGTCGACCGGCTCATCCGTCGGAGCGCCTCCTACGCGATCGCCTCGGGCGCCCTCGTCGTCCTCCTGCTGGCCGGAGTCCCGGCGCTCACGGCGCTCGTCGCCCTCGTCTCGCCCGCCCTCCAGGGGACCCTCACGACGGCCCTCGTCGCCGTGCTCCTCTTCCTCGTCTTCGACCCGCTCCGGAAAAGGGCTCAGGTCGCGCTCGACCGCAAGTTCCGGCAGGGCGCCTACGACCCGGCGCAGCTCGTGACCGACGTCGTCGGGGACCTCCGGGACGCCGGGGAGGACCTCGCGAGCGTCGTCCTTCACCGGATCGCGTCCGCGCACCGGCCCGACCGGCAGGCCTTCTGGGTCTTCGCTCTCGAAGCGCCGGGGGCGGCCGTCCGGCCGGTGACGACGGGGGCCCTCGCGGACGTCCCCGGGCTGGACCGCGCGGCCGTCCTCCCGATGTCGGATCCCCTCGAATCGCGGAACTCGTTCCACGCCCTCACGGCCGACGCCGGGGACCCGCCCTACGCGGAGGGGGAGCTCGCGAACGGTCTCCGGGCCGCCGGTTTCGTGGCGGCGCTCCCGCTCTTCTCGGGCGACGGGGAGCCGCTCGGCCTCATTGGCCTGGGCGCCAAGCGGACCGGAGAGACGTACGTCCCGGAGGAGCAGAGGATCCTCGGGACGGTGGCGGGGCACGTCGCCCTCGCACTCGAGAGGGCGGCCCTGACGCGGCAGGTCGACGAGGACCGCCGCGTGCGCGAGAAGGTCCTCGGGCACCTGCAGGAGGGGGGGAGCGGAGCGCTGTACGAGTGCGAGCTCTGCGGCCGGGTCGCGGACGAGGACGACCTCGTCTGCACGGCCGACGGCCACGCGGTGAAGATGACGCAGGCCGTCCCTCGTCTCCTCGCCGGGCGCTACCGGCTCGACCGCCGGCTCGGCGAGGGGGGGATGGGGACCGTCTACGCCGCCCGGGACATACGGGGGAATCGCGACGCGGCCGTGAAGGTGATCCGGGCCGAACACCTCGCGGACCGGAGCGCCGTCGCCCGTTTCCGGCGGGAGGCTCGCCTGACGGCCCGCCTCGGGCACCCGAACGCCGTCGCCGTCTACGACTACGGCGAGCTCCGGCCCGGCGGCGCCTTCCTCGTGATGGAGCTCCTCTCGGGCGGCTCGCTGCGGAACGAGCTGATCCTGCGGAAGCCGATCCCCTTCCTCGAGACGGCCTGGGCGCTCGACCGCGCGCTCGACGTCCTCGCGGCGGCGCATGCCGCGGGCCTCGTCCACCGGGACGTCAAGCCCGACAACCTCTTCGTGACCCGGGGGCCTGGGGGGACGACGAGGCTGAAGCTCCTCGACTTCGGCCTCGCTCGGGAGACGAAGGCGGAGGGGGGCGCCGAGAGCGGCGGGGCGATCTCCTCGGCGAGCATCCTGATGGGCACGCCGGGCTACATCGCTCCCGAGATCGTTGCCGGCGCCGACGCGACGCCTGCCTCGGACCAGTGGGCGATCGCGGCGACCGGGGTGGAGCTCCTGACGGGGGTGCGACTGAAGTTCGACAGGCCGGACCTGACGCTCAGGTCGCTCGTCGAGGAGGTCGTGTCAGTGGTGACGACGGTCGCATCGGGAGTCCCGGTCACCTACGCCCGCTCCCTCGCCAAGGCGATGGCGATGGACCCGGAGGACCGGTGGGTCAACGTCCTCGCGCTCCGTCGGGCCCTCGACCGGAGCACCGGAGGGCGAATCCCGGGCGACGCCGACGTGGAGTTCGACGTCCTCCGGGAGGAAACGTAGCGGCCACCGGAAGGGGAAGAGGCCATCGGGGCTCAGGCACGTTCGCGGAACGAGCCGTCTCCGACGGTCGGCCCGCCCGGGTGGCCATTCCGGCTCTCCTCGAGGACGGCCCGGATCTCCTCCTCGCTGACGAGCTCGAGGTGCCCCCAGCGGTCCCTATAGATCGTTCCTCGGCGGACCTGCTCCCTTGCCCAGTGCGCTCCTGAGTCCATCCCGGCGAGGTCTCCCACGACGAGCACCTCGGTCACGGCGTTCAGGAACGGATGGATCGACCCGCCCCGGGCCTCGATCTCACGCTCGAGCGCGCGAAGCTCTCGGGCGGGCCGATTGCTCGCGACGACGAACGACCGTCCGGCGAACCGGAAGGGAGCCCGGACGTCGTTCTGTCGTGCAGCCCCATTTGCGTCTCCCATAGACCTCCCCCTTTCGGGGAGCCTGTCCGGGGACGGACCCCGGCCTTGGCATCCCCCTACTCCTGATGAGGGATTCCGGGGGGGCCGAGTGCCCCTCTCACCGTAACTTTTTTCATTTTTCTTTCGAGAGAGGGGGCAGTTTCGGGGGTCGAATCCCCTCATAGGTAATGAATGGGGGCTGGGCCCCTGAGCGACGACCGGCCGAAACGGCCGGAATGGAGGATTCATGGACGTCCTGGCGCTGATTCTTCTTCTCGTCACCGGCCTCGGGGCGCCGTCGACGGACGGCGCGTCGGAGACCTCCTCGGTCACGACACCGTCCACCACGACGGAAACGACGCTCAGCGATGGGGGAGATACCGTGCGGAAGCAGCCGATCGGTTGACCCGAGCCTCCGTCAGGCTCGCTTCGCCGCCTCGAACCGGTCTCGGCCGGAGAGGTAATGGCGGAGCCGCCGAAGCCGGCCGGCCATCTCGTTGTCTCCGGCGTCGAGCCGGTCCAGGAGAAGGGTCGCGTCGGGATCGTCGCGGACCTCGGGCGGGGCGTCCCTGCGGATCGCTTCGACCAGGGCCCGGACCTCGCCGTAGCTGCCGAGCGCCGCCTGCGCCTCGGCCAGCGCGAGCCTCGCGTAGTAGGCGTCGACCGAGAGCCCCTCCCGGTCGCAGAAGGCGACGAGCTTCCTCCCGCGTACGCGGACGTCCTCGAAGGTGCCCTCCTCGAGGCCGAGGTTCAGGAGGTTGACCCGGACCGTCGTCGCGGCCGCCGAGAGGCCGTGCCGGACGGCGAGCTCGAGGGCCTGCCCGAAGGCCGACCGGGCCTCGGAGAGACGTCCGAGGTTCATCAGGATCCCGGCGCGGTTCTGCTGGATCGCCTCCCAGGGACCCGGGTCCACGTCCGGGTCGAGGCGCTCGAGGGCGGCGTCGAAGGCGTGCAGGGCCTCGCGAAACCGGGCCTCGCTGAAGTGAACGAGTCCGATCGCGCCTTCGGCCCGGCCGACCCAGGGGTCCTGACCGTCCGCGGCGAAAGCTTCGCGGGCCGCGAGGAGGCGGCTCAACGCGGCCTCGGATCGACCCGCCCCCCAGAGCGCTGAGCCGGCGTAATAGGCGGCACGGGCGCGCAGCAGGCCGGGGGCGTCGGCCGCCTCGATCGCCGAGGAGGCCGCGAGGGCCAGCTCGCACGCCTCGTCGATCCGACCCACGTAGACGAAGGCCTGGCTCTCGAGGAGGCCGATCTCGGCCGCGAGGAGCGACCGGTCCCCTCCGCCGTCTCCCTTCAGACGCTCGCGGACCGATCGGGCGAACGCGAGCGCCACCGAGGGGCGCCGGGACGTGAGCCTCGAGGCGATCTGGAGCGCGTGCAGCGCGACGTCCGGGAAGTCGGGGCGAGCGGAGGCCCCGTCGAGCCACGCCGAGAGGGCCGCGTCGTCGCGTTCCGCCGCGCGGACGAGGTCCTCGGCCCGGGCGAGCGTCCGGGACAGGCGGGAGAGCGCCGTGGGGACGGGAACGCGGGGACCCGATTCCGCCTCGGTCGCCAGCGCGGCGAGATCGGCCAGGTGGTCGCGACCCGCCGCGAGCCCCTCGATCCGGTCCCGGCAGGTCGGGCAGCTCGCGGCGTGCGGGTCGGGCGCCAGGCCGGGCGTCATCGCCCGCTCGAGCAGCTCCAGCTCGCCGAGGTGCCGGTCAGCCGAGGGCATGGGCGAGCGTCCTCAGGCATTTCCGGTAGCGCTTGTAGGCCGTGCGGGCGGCGGACGAGGAATCGGCGTCGGCGCGTCTCTTCCCGCCGAGCAGGCAGCTCCGCATCATCGACCGGCAGACGGGGGAAAGGAGCGAGAACGCCTGTCGGAACCGGCAGGCGACCTCGATCCGCTCGCAGGAGTCGTCCGCCGCATCGAATCCGACTGGCGGGGCGACCTCGGTCCGGGCCAGCTGGCTCCGCCGTCGGAGGATCCCGAGGCACTCGCGGAGGAAGACCGAGGTGAGGTAGGCCTCGGGCGACCGGACGGATGGAGCGGCCAGGACGATGGCCGTCGCCGCCATCTGGAGGGCCTCCTCCGCGTCGTCCCGGCTGAGCCCGAACCGGCGCGCGCCAAGGACGACGAGGCCCGGTCCGAGGCGGGAGTAGAGGTCCTCCCAGTCCCAGTACCGCGCCTCGAGCCCGGCCGGGCGCGCCCCATCCTGCGACGGCGCGAATCGCGTCGCCGCCCAGACCACGTTCTCGAGCGGTGCGGTCTCTCCCGGCACGGGGCGATTATCCCCGCCCCGGCCCGCCGAGGAAAACCCTCACGTTTCGAGGGACGACCCGGAGGCGGTCGCCCGGGGAAGGAGCGAGCTCGGCGAAGCGCTCGCGCGAGATCTCGACCTTGAGGGTCGTGCCGTCGTCGGGCGCGAGCTCGAGGCGGACGACGGCGCCGGCCGCCGCGACGTGGAGAACGGCGGCCGGGAAGCCCTCTGTCCCGTCGAGGTCGCGCGAGAGGTCGATCTCCCACGACCGGGCGTATCCGGAGGCGGGCAGAGCGCCGGCCTGCGGCGGGCCCGGGTAGTCGACGGAGAGCGGACCGAGATGGGCCCGGCCGTTCTCGACCCGGCCGTGCAAGATGTTCACGGAGCCGAGGAAGTCGAGGACGAAGGGGCCCGCGGGGCGCTCGAACAGGTCGGCGGGGGTGCCGTCCTGGACGACGCGCCCCCGGTCGAGGAGGACGACGCGGTCGGCGACCTCGAGCGCCTCCTCCTGGTCGTGCGTGACGAAGAGGCTCGTGAGGCGGATCTCGTCGTGGAGCCGCCGGAGCCAGCGCCGCAGCTCCTGGCGGACCCGCGCGTCGAGCGACCCGAACGGCTCGTCGAGGAGGAGGACCTTCGGTTCCACGGCGAGGGCGCGGGCGAGCGCGACCCGCTGGCGCTGCCCGCCGGAGAGCTCGGAAGGGAGGCGGTCGCCGAGCCAGTCGAGCTGGACGAGCTTCAGGAGCTCGCCGACGCGGCGCTTCACGTCGCTCTCCGAGGGGCGCTCGTCGCGCGGCTTGACGCGGAGGCCGAACGCCACGTTCTCGAAGACGGTCATCCGGCGGAAGAGGGCGTAGTGCTGGAAGACGAAGCCGACGCGCCGCTCGCGGGCGTCGCGGCGCGTGGCGTCCTCCCCGTGGAAGAGGACGGAGCCGCGGTCGGGCTCCTCGAGCCCCGCGATGATCCGGAGGAGGCTCGTCTTGCCGCCGCCGGAGGGGCCGAGGAGGGCGACGAGCTCGCCGTCGCCGACGCGAAGGGAGACGTCGTCGAGCGCGAGGAAGCTCCCGAACGACTTCGAGACGGACCGGACCTCGATGCTCAAGGGGCCTCCTCCCTCGCGCGGCGCGAGACGATCGCCTTCGCCGCCATCGTGGCGAGGGCGACGAAGGTGAGGAGCGAGGCGGCCGCGAACGCCCCCTGGAAGGCGTACTCGTTGTAGAGGGTCTCGACGTGGAGCGGGAGCGTGTTCGTCTCCCCGCGGACGTGGCCCGAGACGACGGAGACCGCCCCGAACTCGCCGACGGCGCGGGCGGTGCAGAGGACGATGCCGTAGAGGAGCGCCCACTTCACGTTCGGGAGCGTCACGCGGAAGAACGTCGTGAAGAACCCGGCGCCGAGGACCCGGGCCGCCTCCTCCTCGTCGGTCCCCTGCGACTGCATGAGCGGGACGACCTCGCGCGCGACGAACGGGAAGGTGACGAAGACGGTCGCGAGGACAATGCCCGGGAGGGCAAAGACGACCTCGATTCCGCGGCCGGCGAGCCACGGACCGAAGAAGCCCGTGCGCCCGAAGAGGAGGACGAAGACGAGGCCGGCGACGACGGGCGAGACCGCGAACGGCAGGTCGACGAGCGTCAGGACGAGGCTGCGCCCCGGGAAGCGGAACTTCCCGAGCGCCCAGCCCGCCGCGAGGCCGAAAAACGCGTTCACGGGGACGGCGATCGCCGCGACGAGGAGCGTCAGCTTCAGCGCGTGGCGGGCGTCGGGCTCGGTGACGGCGGCGAGCCAGGCGCGCGCGCCGTCCCGGAAGGCCTCGACGAAGACGGCCGCGAGCGGGACCAGGAGGAAGAGGGCGAACGCCGCGAGGGCGAGGGCGATCAGGAGGAGCCGCACGGCGCGCGGCTCCCGGCTGCGTGGAGCGCTCACCGGACGGCCCTCGCCGCCCACGCCTCGAGGCGGTTCAGGACGAGGAGGAGGAGGAACGAGGCGACGAGGAGGAGCGTCGCGAGCGCGGTCGCCCCGGCCACGTCGTACTGCTCGAGCTTCGTCATGACGAGGAGCGGCGCGATCTCGGTCCTCATCGGCATGTTCCCCGAGATGAAGACGACCGAGCCGTACTCGCCGAGGCCTCGCGCGAACGCGAGCGTCGTCCCGGTGAGGAGCGCGGGGAGGAGCTCCGGGAGGAGGACGCGGCGGAACGTCTCGAGCCGCGTCGCGCCGAGGCTCGCCGCGGCCTCCTCGACCTCCGGGTCGAGGCTCGCGAGGACGGGCTGGAGCGTCCTCACGGTGAAGGGGAGGCCGAGGAAGACGAGCGCGACGCCGATGCCGAGCGGGGTGAAGGCCACCGGGACGCCGAGCGCGGCAAGGGGCCTCCCGAGCCAGCCGGTCGGCGCGTAGAGCGTCGTGAGGGTGATCCCGGCAACGGCCGTCGGGAGCGCGAACGGGAGGTCGACGAGGGCGTCGAGGAGGCGCCGTCCCGGGAAGCGGTAGCGGACGAGGACCCAGCCGAGGAGGAGGCCGAGGAGCGCGGAGACGGCCGCCGCCCCGAGCGAGACGAGGAACGAGAGCCTCACCGCGGCGACGACGCGCGGCGTCGAGACGGCCGCGAGGAACTCGCGCGGGGTGCCGCGGAGCGTCGTCGCCAGGAGCGCGGCGAGCGGCGCGAGGACGACGAGCGAGAGGAGGAGGAGCGTCACCCCGAGCGCCGGGCCGAAGCCCGGGAGGAGGGACGGGGAGACGCGCCGCCGGCTCACTTCGTGGTGAAGAGGGAGTCGAAGACGCCGCCGTCGTCGAAGTGCCTCTTCTGCGCGGCGCGCCAGCCGCCGAAGAGCCCGTCGATCGTGAAGGTCGCGACGGAGGGGAAGGCGCGCCCGGCCTTCGCCGCGGCCTCGGGGAGGCGCGGCCGGTAGTGGTGCCGGGCGGCGATCGCCTGGGCCTCGGGCGTGTAGAGGAAGCGGAGGTAGGC
>JAGOBQ010000139.1 GCA_017999215.1 Thermoanaerobaculia bacterium | reverse complement strand
CCGCGGGTCTCTCCTCGACGAAGGGACGGCCGAGGCGATCCGCCGTTTCGTCGACGGCGGCGGCGTCCTCGTGGCGATCCGCGGCGGCGCCACGGCGCTCCGCGAGGGGCCGCTCGCCCTCTCGAAGGTCGCGCGATGGGAGCCGCCTTCGGCGGAGGGCGAGGCCCCCGCGGCCGCGGCGTCCGAGGGCTCTGCCGAGGCACCGGCGCCCGCGAAGCCCGCCGAGCCGCCGCCGCCGACTCCCGAGGCGGCCCTGGAGCGAAACCTCGAGCGGCGCCCGCTCCCGATCCCGGGGGCTGCGCTCAAGACCCAGGCGCTCCCCGGCCACCCGTTCCTCTTCGGCCTCGCCGCCGCTCCCGCGTTCCTCGTCCTCGACGGCGAGCCGCCGCTCCGCCTCCCCGACGCCCGCTCGAACGTCCTCACGGTCGCGCCCGACGAGCCCCTTCTCTCGGGCTTCGGCTGGAAGGAGGCGCTCGAGCGCTGGAAGGGCGCGGCCGTCGTCCAGGTCGAGGAGGCGGGGCGCGGCCGCGTCGTCAGCTTCGGCGCCGACCCCGTTTTCCGCGGCGTCTGGCGCGGCTCCGAAGGCGTCTTCCTGAACGCCGTCCTCCTCGGCCCGTCGCTCGGCTCGAAGGGCTGGTAAGACCGCCGCGCGGCTACCGGCGCCGGAGGAAGACGACCGTCCGGTCGTCGTGGAACGGGATCCCCCCGGCGAATGCGACGAGGCTCTCGCGGAGCTCCTCCTCGACCGCTTCGAGCGGACGGTCCTTGCAGGACGCCGCGACGGCGACGAGCCGCTCGAGACCGAACTCCTCGTCGTCGGAATTCGCCGCCTCGGGCAGGCCGTCGGTGTAGAGGAAGAGGAGGTCCCCCGGCGCGAGCGTCAGCGCCCCCGAGCCGTAGCTCCGGCCCGGGAAGAGGCCGAGCGGCGGCCCCTGCGCGGGAAGCAGCTCGTGCTCTCCCCCCGCGCGGAGGACGATCCCCGGGTTGTGCCCGGCGTTCGAGTAGACGACCGACCCCGTCTCAGGGTCGTAGAGCGCCGCGAAGAACGTCACGAACTTCTCCGGGCTGGTCCGGCGGTAGACGAGGTCGTTCAGCCGGGCGCAGAGGCGGTCGGGGGGGAAGTGCTCCGCCGCCCACGCCTGGAACGCCGACTGGACCGACGCCGCGAGGATCGACGCGGCCATTCCCTTCCCGCAGACGTCCGCCACGACGACGTCGACCGTCCCGTCCCCGCGGACGAAGAAGTCGTAGTAGTCCCCCGAGACCGTCCGGGACGGGATCGTCCGGCCGAAGAGCTCCGAGAACGGCAGGACGGGCGGCACCTCGGGGAAGAGCCGGCGCTGGACCTCCCAGGCGAGGGCCATCTCCCGCTCGATCCGCTGCTTGGCGGCCGCCGCTTCCTGCAGGCGCTGGTTCTGGATCTTGATGGCGGCCGTGTTCGCGAGCGAGGTGAGGAGGCGGAGGTCCTCCTCCGTGAAGCTCTTCCGCCCGAGGCGGGCCTCGAGATAGACGAGGCCGATCACCTCCTCCCCGGCGAGGAGGGGCGCGGCGAGGCAGGAGGTGATTCCCTGGAGCCGGATCGAGTCGGCGGTCCCGAGCTTCGCGTCGGTCCGCGTGTCGATCATCAGGACTCCCTCGCGACGCTCCGTGACCGCCTCGACGAGCGTCCGCGAAAGGCGCAGGTCGGCGGGGTCGATCCCGTCGGCGAGCCTCATCGCCTCCGCGTGCAGCACCCCCGCCTCGTCCCGCAGCATCAGGAGGCCGCGATCCGGCTCGAGGTACGCGAAGAGCTTCTCCAGGATGAGCGAGGAGAGCTCCGAGAGCGGGATGTCGGTCAGCAGGGCGAGCGAGACCTCGTTCAGGATCTGGAGCGAGGAGGCCAGCCGCTTCAGCTCGGCCGCGTCGGTCAGCTCGCGCGCCGCGGCGCGGGTCAGCCCGACCGCCGCGCTCGAGGTCGAGATCATCGTCCTCTCCAGCGCTCCGCCGCCCGCCTCGATGACGACCCGCGCCGACGACGACGCCTCCTCGGAGACCTCGATCGTCGTCTCGCCGAGGACGATCCGGTCCCCGGCCCGGACCGGGACGGGCTCCACGATCCGGGCCCCGTTCAGCTGCGTCCCGTTCCGGGAACCGAGGTCGGCGAGGAGGGGCCCGTCCGGGCCCTGGGTCAGGCGGGCGTGCGCCCGGGAGAGGGTCCGGTCGGGGAGGAAGACGTCGTTCGTCGAGGCGCGTCCGAACGTCAGCTCCGGCCGGTCGACGCGGAGGCGGCGGGGAGGCTCGCCGGGACTTTGGATCGTCAGGACCAGCACCGAACGCGAGTTTATCCCCGGGTCTCGTCCGCTCCTCAACGGCTCCGGGCCGCCTCCCCTCCTGCGGCCGGCGTCTCCGCCGGTTGTGGTATCTTCCTCGGTTCCGGCCCGGCTCACATGCGGCCGGGCGACGAAGGAGCCTGCCCGTGAAGGAAAAGATCCACCCCACGTACCAGGAGGTCACCGTCCACTGTTCCTGCGGCGCGACCTGGAAGACCGGGAGCACCATGAAGGAGCTGCGGCTGGAGATCTGCTCGAACTGCCACCCCTTCTTCACCGGCAAGGCGAAGCTGATCGACACGGCCGGCCGCGTCGAGCGCTTCCAGAAGCGCTACGCGAAGTCGGCTGCGGCCGTCGCCGCGGCTGCCGCCACGCCGAACGCCTGAGGAGGCCGGCCCCCTCCCTCCCCTTCTGACCCGGGAATCGCAGGATGCTCGAGAAGCTCGACGAGATCGAAAGGCGATACGCCTCACTCGAGGAGCGGCTCGGCAGCCCGGACGTCGCCTCCGACCACCAGGAGTCGACGAAGATCCACCGGGCGATGCGGGAGATCGCGTCCGTCGTCGAGAAGGTGCGCGAGCTGCGGAAGGCGCAGGCCGACCTCGCCGGCGCGCTCGAGATGCTCGAGACGCTCCCCGCCGGCGACGAGCTCCGCGAGATGGCCCAGGCCGAAGCCGACGGCCTGAAGCAGTCCGTCGCCGCGCTGGAGGAGGAGATCCGCATCCTCCTCCTCCCGAAGGACCCGAACGACGGCAAGAACGTCGTCCTCGAGATCCGGGCCGGGACGGGCGGCGACGAGGCCGCCCTCTTCGCCGAGGAGCTCTTCCGGATGTACGTCCGCTACGCCGAGGCGCGCGGCTGGCGCGTCGAGGTCATCGACCGCTCCGAGTCGGGCGGCCGCGGCGGCCTCAAGGAAGTCCAGGCGATCGTCGAGGGCGAGGGCGCGTTCTCGCGCCTGAAGTACGAGGGGGGCGTTCACCGCGTCCAGCGGGTCCCCGAGACGGAATCCCAGGGGCGCATCCACACCTCGGCGGCGACCGTGGCCATCCTTCCCGAGGCCGAGGAGGTCGAGCTCGAGATCGCCGAGAAGGACCTGCGCCTCGACCTCTTCTGCGCCTCCGGTCCGGGCGGGCAGGGGGTCAACACGACCTATTCCGCAGTCCGAATCACCCACCTCCCGACGAACACCGTCGTCCAGTGCCAGGACGAGCGCTCGCAGATCAAGAACAAGGCGAAGGCGATGCGCGTCCTCCGGGCGCGGCTCTTCGAGGTGGAGCGGGAGCGTCAGGAAGCGGCCTACGCGGCCGACCGGAAGAAGATGGTCGGCTCCGGCGACCGTTCCGAGAAGATCCGCACCTACAATTTTCCCCAGTCCCGGGTGACGGACCACCGGATCGGGTTCACCTCGCACCGGCTCGGCGAGGTTCTCGACGGGAGGCTGGACGAGCTGATCGACCCGCTGGTCGCCCATTTCCAGGCCGAAAAGCTCAAAATGGAGCTCGCCAAGGCCTGACGTCCCCGGGGCTCGTCCGAGCGGCGCGATCCTTTTCGCCGCGCCGTGTTTCGTTTCCCCTCTCCTTCGCGCATCCCGCCCGCGGGGCCCCGGCCGGGAGGAGCACGTGTTCGAGACGGCCGAGCGGGGCCTCCGGCTCTCGAAGGACGAGTACGCCGCCGAGCTCCCGGCGATCCGCACCCGCCTCCTCGCCGCGCAGCTCGCGCTCCGGACGACGAAGGTCCCCGTGATCGTCGTCATCGCCGGAGCCGACGGCTCCGGCAAGGGCGACACGGTCAACCGCCTCCTCGAGTGGCTCGACCCGCGCGGCGTCGAGACGAACGTCTTCGGCCCGCGGAGCGACGAGGAGCGCGACCGCCCCGCCGCGTGGCGTTTCTGGCGGACGCTCCCCGCCCGCGGGAGGATCGGAGTCTTCTTCGGCTCCTGGTACACCGAGCCGATCCTGAAGAGGACGACCGGGAAGATCGGCGGCCCCCGATTCGAGGCCGAGCTCGCCCGCGTCGCCTTCTTCGAGGAGTCGCTCGCGAAGGACGGCGCGCTCTTCGTCAAGTACTGGTTCCACCTCTCGAAGGACGCCCAGAAGAAGCGGCTGAAGAAGACCGAGAAGGACCCCGAGACCCGCTTCAAGGTGACGCGCCTCGACTGGAAGCACTTCGGACGCTACGACCGCTTCACGAAGGTCGCGGAGCGGGCGATCTGCGCGACCGACACGGCCGAGTCGCCCTGGACGATCGTCGAGGCCGCGGACGACCGCTGGCGCGACCTCGCCGTCGGGCGGGCCCTCGCCGACGCGCTCGAGGCGCGCCTCGCCGCCGTGAAGGAGACCGAGGGACGGAAGGCCGCCCGGCCTGCTGCAGATGCAGCGCCGCCGAAGAAGGCCTCGAAGGCTGCGAGGCCCGCGAAGCCCTCGTCGTCGCGAAGGAGCGTCCTCTCGACGATCGACCTCGAACGGACGGTTCCCGAAGAGGAGTACGGGAGGGAGCTTCCGCGGCTCCAGGAGCGGCTCTCGAGGCTCGCGTGGGTAGGGAAGAGGAAAGGAGTCTCGAGCGTCGCCGTCTTCGAGGGCTCGGACGCCGCCGGGAAGGGCGGCGCCATCCGGCGCGTCACGTGGGCCCTCGACGCCCGCCTCTACCGCGTCATCCCCGTCGCCGCGCCGACCGACGAGGAGCGCGCGCACCACTACCTCTGGCGATTCTGGAGGCACGTCCCGCCGGGCGGGAGCTTCACGATCTACGACCGTTCCTGGTACGGGCGCGTCCTCGTCGAGCGGGTCGAGGGCTTCGCGACGGAGGAGGAGTGGAGACGGGCCTACCTCGAGATCAACGACTTCGAGGCCCAGCTCGTCGATTCGGGGATCGCGCTCTCGAAGCTCTGGCTCCACATCTCGCCCGAGGAGCAGCTCCGCCGCTTCCGCGAGCGTGAGACCGTCGAATGGAAGAGGCACAAGATCACCGAGGAGGACTGGAGGAACCGCGAGAAGTGGGACGCCTACGAGAGTGCGATCGACGAGATGGTCGCACGCACCTCGACGCGGGACGCCCCGTGGACGCTCGTCGCCGCGACCGACAAGAAGGCCGCGCGGCTCGCCGTCCTGGCGACGCTCTGCGACCGGCTCGAGGAGGCGCTCTGACCCTCCGTCCCCCAGGGCGCCGGAGATTTGACAGAGTCTCAGCCCGGAAATAGAGTCAATCGTTTTGAGGCTAACGGACTTCCGGTCCGGCGCTTCGAAAAGCATGAAGACGTTCCCCGCCTTCCGCCCCCTTCGGGGGAGCCTCGTTCCCCTCGCCCTTCTCCTCGCCGCCTGCAGCCCGAAAGCGCCCGAGGCCCCGAAGGCCCCGGCCGGCCCCCCGGGAAAGCTCGGGACGGCGATCGTCGCGGGCCGCGTCACGCTCGAGGGCGCCCCCCCCGCGAACACGCGGGTGACGATGACGACCGATCCGTTCTGCAACGGGCAGCACCCGGGCGAGACCGAGATGCCCGAGGTGGCCGTCGGCCCCGAAGGCGCGCTCGAGAACGTCCTCCTCCGCGTGACGGAAGGCGTGAGCGGCGTCTACCCGGCCCCCGCCGAGGCAAAGACGCTCGACCAGAAGGGGTGCGCCTACTCCCCGCGCGTCCTCGCGATCATGACCGGCCAGCCGCTCGAGATCGTCTCCTCGGACGCGACGATCCACAACGTCCACGCCGCCGCGAAGGAGAACCGGGCCTTCAACCTCGGCATGCCCGCGCCCGGCACCCGCTACACGCGGACGTTCGAGAAGCCCGAGCTCGTCCCGTTCCGGTGCGACGTCCACCCCTGGATGCGCGCCTTCGTCGCCGTCGTCCCGCACCCCTTCTTCGCGGTGACGGGGCCCGACGGCCGCTTCGAGATCCGCGGCCTCCCCGCGGGGACCTACACCGTCGAGGCGTGGCACGAGAAGCTCCCCCCGCAGACCTTCACCCTCACCCTCTCGGACGGCGAGACGGCGGCGCGCGACGTCGCCTTCCCCGCCGTCCCCTCCGCGTGAGCGCCGCGCCGCGATGACGCCCGTCCGGCCCGTCCGCATCGCCACGCGCACCGTCGCGGTCTCGGTCTTCCTCCTCCTGATCGCCGGCGCGCTCGTCACCTCGACCGGCTCCGGCCTCGCCGTTCCCGACTGGCCCCTCTCCTACGGGAAGCTGATGCCGCCGATGGTCGGCGGGATCCTCTACGAGCACGGCCACCGGATGATCGCGGCGACCGTCGCGACGATGGTGGGCCTGCAGATCCTCGTCCTCGGCTTCCGGCGCACCGACCGGACGACGTTCCGGCTCGGCCTCGCCGCCTTCGGCGCGATCCTCGCGCAGGCGGTCCTCGGCGGGCTGACGGTCCTCTTCCTCCTCCCGCCCGCGGTCTCCTCGGCGCACGCGGGCCTCGCGCAGATCGTCTTCGCGCTCACGGCGACGATCGCGCTCCGCACCTCGCTCTTCTGGCGCCGCTTCACGGAAGCGGCGCCGCGCGCCGCCACGGACCCCGCGCTCCTCGCCCGCGCCTCCCGCCTCGCGATCTGGGCCGCCGGCGCGACATACGTCCAGATCCTCCTCGGCGCGATCGTCCGGCACACGGGCGCCGGCCTCGCGATTCCCGACTGGCCCCTTTCCTTCGGCAAGGTCGTCCCGACCGGCGCCGACTGGTCCGCCGACGGCGTCCTCGCGCACTTCCTCCACCGCGCGTTCGCCTGGGCCGTCGCGGCGCTCGTCGTCGCGGCGGCGCTCGCGCTCCGGAAGCTGGACGTCCTCCCCGGCCTCCGCCGCCTCTCCACGCTCTGGCTCGTCCTCGTCAGCGTCCAGGTCTCCCTCGGAGCGACCTCCGTCTGGACTTCGAAGGCCGTCTGGGCGACCTCGGCGCACCTCGCGGTCGGCGGCCTCCTCTGGATCGCGGGCGTCCTCGCCGCGGTCCTCCTCGCGCGCGCCGCGGCGCTCTCCCCGGAGCCGGCGACGGCCGAGATCGGCGAGCCGCAGGAGGCCGCGGCGTGAGGCAGGCCCTCGCCGACCTCCTCGAGCTGACGAAGCCAAGGATCACGGTCTTCGTCGTCCTGACGGCCTTCCTCGGCTTCGCGGCCGGGACGGACGGCCCTCTCGCCGGTATCGACCCGCTGCTCCTCCTCCACACGCTCCTCGGCACGGCGCTCGTCGCCTCCGGGACGAGCGCCTTCAACGAGATCGCCGAGGTCGACCTCGACCGCCGCATGGCGCGCACCGCGACGCGGCCGCTCCCGGCGGGGCGGCTTCCGTTCGGCGGCGCCGTCGCCTTCGCGACGCTCCTCTCCGTCCTCGGCGTCGCCGAGCTCTGGCTCTTCGCGAACGGCGTCACGGCCTTCCTCGCGGCGCTCACGCTGACGAGCTACGTCTTCGTCTACACCCCGATGAAGACCCGCTCGCCCCTCTCGACGATCGTCGGCGCCGTCCCCGGCGCCCTCCCGCCGCTCGGCGGCTACACGGCCGCGGCCGGCGCGATCGGCGCCCCGGGCCTCGCGCTCTTCGCGATCCTCTTCCTCTGGCAGATGCCGCACTTCTACGCGATCGGCTGGCGGCACCGCGAGGACTACGGCGCGGCCGGCTTCCGGATCCTCTCCACCGTCGACCCGACGGGCCGGAGCTCCGCGCGGCACGCCCTCGCGTTCGGCCTCCTCCTCGTCCCGGTGAGCGTCCTCCCGACGGCCCTCGGGACGGCCGGCCTCGTCTACGCGGCCGGTGCGTTCCTCCTTTCGGCGTGGTTCGCGGGGACGGCGGTGACGTTCTTCCGCGAGACGACCGACCGGGCCGCGAAGTCGATGTTCCTCGCTTCCATCGCCTGGCTCCCGGCGATCGTCGTCCTCCTCCTCGCCGACCGCGTCTCGGGCGGATGAGCGCGACGCCCCTCGTCGAGGTGGAGGGGCTGAGCCGGAGCTACGGCGATCGGCTCGCCCTCGACGCCGTCTCCTTCGGCGTGGAGGAGGGCGAGCTCTTCGCCCTCCTCGGCCCGAACGGCGGCGGCAAGACGACCCTCTTCAAGCTCCTCTCGACCCTCCTTCCGCCCTCGTCGGGCACGTTCCGCGTCGACGGCCTCTCGCCGGCGCGCGACCTCCGCGGCCTCCGCCGCCGCCTCGGCGTCGTCTTCCAGTCTCCGAGCCTCGATCGGAAGCTGACCGTCCTCGAGAACCTCCTCGTCCACGGCGCCGTCCTCGGCCTCGGCGGCGCGCCGCTTCGCGCCCGCGCAGGCGAGCTCCTCGCGCGGATGGAGGTCGCGGACCGCGCGGGCGACCGCGTGGAGACCCTTTCCGGAGGCCTCGCGCGCCGCGTCGAGATCGCGAAGGCGCTCCTCCACGCTCCGAAGGTCCTCCTCCTCGACGAGCCGTCGACGGGCCTCGACCCGCTCGCGCGGCGCAGCCTCCGCGCGCTCCTGCGCGAGCTCGCGCGGGGCGGGACGACCGTCCTCCTGACGACCCACCTCTTCGACGAGGCGGAAGAGGCGAACCGGATCGGCCTCCTCGACCGGGGCCGCCTCGTCGCCCTCGGCGCGCCGGCCGACCTGAAGCGAGAGGTGGGCCGCGAGGTCCTCGGCCTCACGACGGATTCCGACGACGACGCGGCCCGCCTCGCCGCCGCC
>JAGOBQ010000138.1 GCA_017999215.1 Thermoanaerobaculia bacterium | reverse complement strand
GTCGCGAAGACCAGGCCCGCCTCGACCGGTGTGTAGTCGGCGGTGAGCTCGCGCCCGAACGCGCGGTAGCGCTTCTCCAGCCGCATCGACTCGATCGCGGAGTAGCCCGCGTCCGCGGCCCCGGCGACGGGGGGGGCGGAGCGCGGCCCGCCCGAGACGCGCACCGGCTCGCGGAGCGGCGCGGGGCGGCGGACGAAGAGCGCGTCGTCGGCGTGCTCGACCGGGATCTTCATCCCGATCAGCTTCTCGATGGAGGAGAGGGACTGGACGTAGTTCTCGCAGGCCAGGGAGATGGCCCGGCCCGAGTGACCGGCGCGCGCGGTCCGGCCGATCCGGTGGACGTAGTCCTCCGGGTCCATCGGCAGGTCGACGTTGATGACGTGCGTGACTCCGTCGATGTGGAGCCCGCGGGACGCCACGTCCGTCGCGACGAGGATCGGGAGCTTCCCCGCCTTGAACTCGGCCAGGATCTTCAGCCGCTTCGCCTGGGGGATGTCGCCCGAGATGGCGCCGCAGCGGAGGCCGTGCCTCTCGAGGCGTTCCACGAGCCGCTCCGCGAAGCGCTTCGTGTTCACGAAGAGCATCGTCCGGGTCGCGTTCCCCTCGCGCTGGAGGAGGCCGACGAGGAGCGAGAGCTTCTCGGAGTTCCCGACGTGGAAGAGGCTCTGGACGACGCGGTCGGCCGTCACGTGCTCCGGGGCGATCTCGACCCGGACGGCCTCGTTCATGTGCTCCCAGGCGAGCTCCGTCACGCGCCAGGAGAGCGTCGCCGAGAACATCATCGACTGGCGCCGGCGCGGCGGCGGGCAGCGCCGGAGGATGCGCCGGAGGTCGGGGAGGAAGCCCATGTCGAAGAGGCGGTCGCACTCGTCGATGACGAGCGACTCGACCGAGCCGAACGAGGTCGCTCCCTGTCCTTCGTAGTCGAGGAGCCGGCCGGGCGTGCCGATCAGGATGTCGCAGCCGGCCTGGAGGAGGCTTCGCTGCCTCACGTAGTCGAGGCCGCCGTAGACGGTCACGATGCGGGGCCTCACGAACTGCGAGAGAAGGAGCGCGTCGTGCTCGATCTGGACGGCGAGCTCGCGCGTCGGCGCGACGATCAGGGCCCGCGGCGCTCCCGGCTTCCGGCTCGCCGGGGAGGGCGCCTCGAGGAGGCGCGTCAGGATCGAGACGAGGTACGCCGCCGTCTTGCCGGTCCCGGTCTGGGCCTGCGCGGCCACGTCCTTGCCGGCCAGGAGGAGCGGAAGCGTGCTCGCCTGGACCGGCGTCGCCCGGACGAAGCCACAGGCGGCGATCCCGGCCCGGACCGCGTGCGGGAGGGGAAGGTCGGTGAAGAAGACGTCGCTGAGGTAGTCGCCGGTGCCCGGCGGAGAAGAGGACATCCGGGGAGATTGTATCCGGACCCCGCCCGGCAGTCCCGAAGGCCCTCGCGGCGCGGCCGGCTGTAGCATGGACGGGTGAGCGCCGAGCCCCCTCTCCGGGTCGTCTCCCCCTCCACGGGCGAGCTCCTCGCGGAGCTTCCCGCCGCGGGCCGGGCCGAGGTCGCGGCGGCCGTCGCGGCGGCCCGCGCGGCCGCCCCGGCCTGGGCCGCCCGGCCGCTCGGCGAGCGGGTCGCCGCGCTGAAGCGCTGGCGACGGGCCGTCGTCGACGACGGGGAGCTCCTCCGGGTCCTCGTTCGCGAGAGCGGGAAGCCGCGGCACGAGGCCGAAGGGGTGGAGCTCCTCTACTTCTGCGAGCTGACCCGGTTCGTCGCCGCGGCGGCCCGGCGGGCGCTCGCCACCGAGCGGCGTGGCACGCTCCTCTTCGCCGTCCGGAGGACCGACGTCCACCGCGTCCCGGTCGGCGTCGTCGGGGTCATCGGGCCGTGGAACTTCCCGATCCTGAACAACGCCGCCGACGCCGTCGCGCCCCTCGCCGCGGGAAACACGGTCGTCCTGAAGCCGTCCGAGGTGACGCCGCTGACCTCGCTCCGAATGGAGGAGCTCTGGAGGAAGGCGGGAAACCCGCCCGACGTCTTCCGCGTCGTCGCGGGGCGCGGCGCCGCCGGGGCGGCGCTCGTCGACCTCGCCGACGGAGTGATGTTCACGGGCGCCGTCGCGACCGGCCGGAAGGTCGCGGCGCGCTGCGGAGAGAGGCTCGTCCCGTGCGTCACGGAGCTCGGCGGGAAGTCCCCGTTCGTCGTCCTCGCCGGAGCGGACCTCGGCCGGGCGGCGCAGTCGGCGGCCTGGTCGGGCTTCTTCCACAGCGGGCAGGCGTGCATCCGGACGGAGCGGATCCTCGTCGAGGAGCGCGTCGCGGACGAGTTCGAGAGGCTCTTCCTCGAGAGGGTGAGGGGCTTGCGGCAGGAGGTTCCCGACCCGGACGCCGCGAGCGAGCACGACCTCGGGGCCGTCACCTTCCCGCGCCAGATCGAGGTCGTGACGCGGCAGCTCGCGGACGCCGTCTCGAAGGGGGCGCGGGTCCTCGCCGGCGGGCGACCGCGCGCTGACCTTCCCGAAGCGTTTTTCGAGCCGACGGTCCTCGCGGGCGTGACGCCGGAGATGGAGGTCTTCCGGGAGGAGACGTTCGGCCCGCTCGTCCCGATCGTCCGCGTCGCGGACGCGGAGGAGGCGCGGCGGCTGGCGAACGACTCGCACCTCGGCCTGAGCGCGAGCGTCTGGGGTCCGCCGCGCGCGGCCCGGCGCCTGGCGGAGCGGATCGAGTCGGGGTGCGTCACCGTGAACGGGGCGCTCGTCCACTACTTCGACGTCTCGGCGCCGCTCGGCGGGGCGAAGGCGAGCGGCGTCGGCGTCCGGCACGGCGTCGAGGGGATCCGCGCCTTCACGCGGACGCGCGCCGTGAGCGTTCCGCGGCCCCTCCTCGCGCCGTTCGACCGGCTCCTCCTCTCGCGCCTGGCGTTTCCTTACGACCGCCGTGTCCTCGGCCTCCTCCGCCGGGCGATCCGCCTCTTCTACCGGAGGGGATGAGGGACCGGGGGGCGCCCGGGCCCCCCGCGTCTACAATCCGCCGCCATGAAGGCGACTCCTCGCGCCGTGCTGGCGCTGCTCCTCGCGACGTCCGCGTCCCCCCTCCTCGCTCAGGCGCCGAAGCCGGCGCCGACGGCTCCCTCCGGCGGGGCCGTCGTCGGGACCGACCCTCAGGGGCCCCCGGGTTCCCGGCCGGCCGAGATCCAGGACGTCCGGGTGCTCGGGGCCTCTCCGAAGGACCCCTGGCAGATGGAGCGGCTGGGCGTCGCCGCGGTCCAGAAGAACGAGCTCGGCAAGGCCCGCGAGTTCTTCGAGGAGTCGTGGAAGGCGGGGGAGCTTCCGACCGCTCCCTACAACCTCGCCTGCATCGACGCTCGCGAGGGGAAGCTCGACGCGGCGTTCCGGCAGCTCGACCGCGCGATCGCCGCCGGCTTCGACGACGAGGCGACGCTCGCGAAGGACACCGACCTCGCGACCCTCCGGGGGCGTCCGGAGTTCGCGCGGATCGTCCAGGGGGCGAGGCGGAACCGCCTGGCCGGCGACGAAGCGGTCGTGAAGGAAGGGGTCTTCGTCGCGCCCGGCCGGCCGCCCAAGGGGATCCTCCTCCTCCTTCACGAGGTCAACTCAGACCCGATGTCGATCGCGGGGCCGTTCGTCGCCGAGGCGAAGGCTCGGGACCTCTTCGTCGCCGCCCCGCGCGGGCCGGCGCGCTCCGGCAAGAAGCGCTTCGGCTGGGGCTCGCCCGACCGTGCTCTCGAGGCGCTGAAGAGGACGATCGCCGAGGCTCAGACCCGGGCCGGCGGCCTCCCGATTCCGGTCGCCGTCGTCGGCGCGGGCCGCGGCGGGAAGCTCGGGCTGGAGATCGCCGCACGCAACCCGGGCATCTTCTCCGCGGTGGCGTCGATCGGAGGGATCTTCGACCCGGGCCCGACGGGTGCCGCCGGAGTCGCCGGCCTGCGGGGCGTCCCGGTCTTCCTCGGCGTCGCCAAGAGCGCCCCTCCCGAGCTCCTGCGGGCGATGCAGCGGGGCCGAGAGAACATGCAGAAGCTCGGCGTTCAGGTCCGTTGGGGCGAGTGGCCGGGAACGGGCGAAGGCCTCCCGGCGGACGCGACGGGCGCGGCGAAGGACGTCCTCGACGCCATCCGCTCGCCCCGCCCCGGGTCCGCGAGCCGGCCGGCGGCGAAGAAGTAGCGCGGCCGGATCGCTCGCGTCAGAGCGCCGGGCCGACGGCCTCCACGATCTCGAGGAGGTCGCCGTCGGGGTCGAGGGCGACCGCGACGGCGGCCGACCCGCCGTCGAGCGGGACGAAGAACGTCTCGTCCGCCCGCGTCACCTCGACGGTCTCCGTCTTCGAGCCGCCGTTCGCCGTGAAGAGGCGGAGGGTGAGCGGGAAGACGTAGTGCGACGCGTCGTTCGGGCCCGGCTGCGGGTGGACGACGGCGTGGGCCTGCACCTGCCTCACGTTCACATCGGCGCCGCCGGAGACGTTCCGGAACGTCGCCCGGAGGACGGGCCTGTAAGGCGTCTCGACCCACTGGTCGAAGTGCTGCTTCAGGTCCCGTTCCGAGACCTCCTCGAAGACGGCGCGCAGATCGGCTCGTGTCGCGCTGCCCCTCTCGTGCCGCTTCCGGTACTCGCGGACGGCCGCGAAGAACGCCCCGTCGCCGACGCGGCGGCGGAGCATGTGGAGGACCCACGCCCCCTTGTCGTAGACCGCTCCCGTGTAGCGGAACGGGTCCGAGCGAGGGGCGACGACGGAGGGGCCGAGCTGGCCGGCGTAGAGCCCGTCGTCGTACCGGGAGGCGAGCAGGAAGCCGGGGGGGAGACCCGAGGCCCGCTCGTGGTAGAGGACCTCCGCGTACGTCGCGAACCCTTCGTTCAGCCAGATGTCGTCCCAGGTCCGCATCGTCACCTCGTCCCCCCACCACTGGTGGGCCAGCTCGTGGACGAGGAGGTCGGTCAGGTCGCGCGACGGGTTCCCGAGGAGCGAGGCGCCGATGAGGGTGATCGTCGGGTGCTCCATCCCGCCGGAGAAGCTCCCCTCGACGATCCCGTACTTCGTGTCGAGGTACGGGTACTCCCCGAACAGGGAGGCGAGGACCTCGAGGTGTCGGACCATCGAGGCGACGCGCGCCCGGTTCGGCGCGACGTGCTCCGGGACGACCCACCCGACGACCGGCATCGTCCGCCCGTCGGCCGTCCGGTACACCGCGGCGATCTCCTCGAAGCGTCCGACCGCCACCGACACGAGGTAGGTCGAGATCGGCTGCGGGAGGCTCCAGCGCCACGTCACCCGACCGTCCGGCTCGCTCGTCGAAGCGCCGCGCCCGGCCGAGACGGCGACGTACCCCGGCGGGACCGTCACCGAGACCGTGGCGACCGCCTTGTCGGCCGGGTCGTCGACGCAGGGCCAGAACGTCCGCGCGTCGAACGGCTCGGCGAGGGAGGAGATCGCCGGGCCGCTGGAAGGGGCCGTCCAGAACGTCAGGGCCCCGCCCGCGAGCGGCGTGCCGCCCCAGCGGACGACGATCGTCGTCCGCTCTTCGGCGCCGAGCGGCGGGTCGAGCGGGATCGAGAGCACGTCCCCGGCCGCGGCGAAACGGGCGACGGGGGTGCCGTCGCGCTCGACGCCGCGGACCGTCATGGCGTCGTCGAGGTCGAGCCGGATCTCCCCGACGCCGGTCCGGAGCGCGGCGATCCGGATCGCCGCGCTCCCCTCGACGGCGACGACGGCCGGGTCGAGCTCGAAGCGCAGGTCGTACGTGAGGACGTCGTAGCCTCTCTCCCCGCCCTCCGGAGAGAGCGCCGCCCGGCCGCTCCGGGCCCGGACCAGCTCCGAGACGAGGGCGCGAGCACGTTTCGCGCGCCCCTCGGCGTGCCCGGCGTGGAACCGGCGTTCGCGCACCTCGCGGTCGGGCCGGGCGGTCACGGCGGCGCCGCCGACCAGGAGCGCGACGAGAAGAGAGATCGGGACGAAACGACGCATCGGTCTCTTCCTCAGAGCGAAGGGGCGAGCTCCTCGGCCCGGGCGATCCGGTCGCCGAGCCCGAGCCCGTCGCGCCAGGTTCCGGTGACGACGAGGCGCGGCCGCTCGCGTCCGGCGTTGAGGTCGTCGAGGTCCGCGTCCAGCAGGCGGAGCGTCTCGTGGTGGCCGACGGGGAGCCGCGGGAGCGCCGACGGCCACTTCAGCGTCCGCCCGTGGAGCCGCGGCCCGAGGAGCGGATGGAGCCTTCGCACCTCGGCCTCCGCGAGCCGGAGAAGATCGCTCTCGCAGAGGTCGGGAGCCGACGGGTCGAGCGCTCCGCCGAAGAACGACGTCGTCAGCGCGACGCCGGCCGGGACGCGCGAAGGAAAGAGGGAGGAGAGGTAGAGGACGCCGAGCGAGCGCAGCCCCTCCCCGCGGGGGACGAGGAGGCCGAGACCGGGAAGGGCCGCCCCGGGGGACTCGGTGCGGAACGCCTGGAGGACGATGGCGAGGCGCGAGTAGGGGAGCGCCGCGAGACGCGCACCCGAGCGCGGGAGGCGCGGGCCGAGCGCCTCCGCGAAGGCCGGCGCGTCGAGCGTGGAGACGAGGGTGTCGGCCGGGTAGACGGTCCCGTCGGCGATCTGGACCCTCCAGACGCCGCCGTTCCCCTCTCCGTCGAACGGTCCCTCGATGCCGGCGATCTCGGCGTCCAGCTCGATCCGCACCCCCGCGCGGACCCCCTGCTCGGCGAGCCGCTCGGCGAGCGCCCCGAGGCCTCCCCGGAAGCTGATCGTCCTCCGCGGACGGGCCCGCGGCGTCCTCGCGAGCCCGCGCAGGACGCTCCCGGCGCGGCCCTCGGCGTCCCAGAGCGCGGGGAAGGCGCTCCGGACCGAGAGGGTCCGCGGGTCGTCGGCCCAGACCCCCGACACGAGGGGCTCGGCGCCCCAGCGGGCGACGCCGGGGCCGAAGCGGCGGACGAAGAAGTCGTGGACCGATTCGTCGTCCAGGCTTTCCGCGCGCCGGGCGACGAGGGGCTCGGCGAGGGCGCGGAGCCGGGCCGCGAGCGGGAGCGCCCCGCCGAAGAGGAGCGACGGCCCGCCGGCGACCCGCCGCTTCTTCCCGCCCCGCAGGGTCCAGCGCGGAGATCGCGGGTCGGCCACCAGGACGTCGTCCTCGAGGCCGAGCGCCTCGACGAGGCGGTCGGAGGCGGGAGTCGTCCGGAGCGAGATCGGCCCGGCCTCGAGGACGA
Organism: Thermoanaerobaculia bacterium; assembly: GCA_017999215.1. Taxonomy (GTDB): domain Bacteria; phylum Acidobacteriota; class Thermoanaerobaculia; order UBA5066; family UBA5066; genus UBA5066. Next base: position 1,762 of record JAGOBQ010000138.1, on the reverse strand, counting down.
GGCCCTCCTCGCGGATCGTCCGGACGGTCCCGCCCGGGCTCGGGCCCTCCTCGAGGATCAGGACGTCGTCGCCCGGGGCCGGACAGCGGTTGCGGAGATAGCCGAGAGCGAGCCCGGTGACGCCCCCACCGAGGATGACGATGCGCCTCAACGAGCTCCCGGCGCGAGGAGCGCCCTGCGGCAGATTTCGGCGAGCGCGTCGACGAACGCGGGGTGGTCGTTCAGCCCGTCTGCGGCGACGTAGTGCGTGATGCCGGCCGCTTTCGCCTCCTCGGCGAAGAGCATCCGGATCTCGTAGAGCGTCTCGACGTGGTCGGAGACGAAGGCGATGGGACAGACGACGACCTGCTCCACGCCCTCGCGTGCGAGCCGGACGAGGACCTCTCCCGTCGCCGGGCCGAGCCAGGCGACCGGGCCGAGCTTCGACTGGTAGCCGAGGCACGAGCGGAAGCGCTTCCCGAGGCGTTCGTCGACGAGCGCGCAGCACTCCGCGATCTGCTTCGGGTAGGGGTCCTTCTTCTTCTCCACCGTGGAGACGGGGAGGGAATGGGCCGAATAGAGGAGGACCGTGGCCGCCGGGTCGGGGTCGGGGAGCGTCGCCGCGGCGGCGAGGATCCTCTCCGCGTGCGCGTCGAGGAACCTCGGCTCGGAATACCAGGCGTCCGGCGCGTTCACCCTCTCGGGCGACCACCCCATCCGCGAGAGCGTCTCGTCGACGCGCGCGAAGGAGCCTTTCGTCGTCGTCACCGAGTACTGAGGGTAGAGCGGGAGGACGAAGAGGCGCGTCACGCCCGCGTCGCGCAGAGAGGGCAGGACCTCCTCGACGAGAGGGGCGCTGCACGTCATCGCGGAGCGGACGAGCGGCGGCTCGCCGGGCCAGGAGGGGGCGAGCGCCGCCTCGAGGAGCATGGCCGACTTCTCGGTCCAGCACCGGATCGGCGACCAGCCGATCTTCTCGTACGTCTTCGCCGACTCGGCCTCGCGCGTCGTCGCGATGGTCCAGGCGAGCGCCTTCCGGAGCGGCGCGAACGGGATCCCGAGGATCTCCGGGTCGGCGAAGAGCCGGTAGAGGAACCCCTTCAGCTCCTCCCGCTTCGTCGGACCGCCGAGCTGGACCAGGAGGATCCCGGTCTTTCCGGCGGTCATCAGAGCGTCCTGGAGAAGACCTTCGGCTGGTCGGCCGGACGCTTCAATAGGTACGGGTCGAAGAGCATGGCGACGTTCCGGATGAAGATCCGCCCGAGCGGCGTCACGCGGATCTCGTCCGTCCGCGGCTCGACGAGGCCGTCCGCCACGAGCGCGGGAAGCGCCGCGACCTCTCGGGCGAACTTCTCGTCGAAGGAGGCGAGGCCGAACTGCCGGGCGATCTCCCGCTTGTCGATGACGCAGTGGCAGAGGAGGTTCGTGATGACCGTCCGGCGGAGGTGGTCCTCCTCCGTCAGCCGCCACCCCTTGATCGTCGACGGTCGCCCCTCCGCGCAGGCGGCGTGGTAAGCGGCATAGTCCTTCGTGTTCTGGACGTAGCAGTCGTCGATCTGGGCGATCGCCGAGACGCCGAGGGCGTAGAGGTCGACGCCCGCGTGCGTCGTGTAGCCCTGGAAGTTCCGCCAGAGGGTCCGCTCCACCTGCGCACGCGCGATCTCGTCGTGCGGCAGGGCGAAGTGGTCCATCCCGATGTAGACGTAGCCCGCCTCGGAGAACTTCTCGATCCCCGAGACGAAGATCGCGAACTTCTCCGTCCCTTCCGGCAGGTGCGCCGCGA
>JAGOBQ010000674.1 GCA_017999215.1 Thermoanaerobaculia bacterium | reverse complement strand
TCCGGAGACTCTGCGAGGCGGGGCACACGCTCCTCGTCGCCGACCACGACCTCGACCTCCTCCGCGCCGCGGACCGCGTCACCGAGATCGGCCCGGGGAGCGGGCCGGCAGGGGGCCGCGTCGTCGTCGCCGGGACGGCCGCCGACCTCTCCGCCTGCGCGGAGTCGCCGACGGGCGCCGCGCTCCGCGGAGAGCTCGGCGTCCCGGCCCCGCCGGAAGGAACGGCCGGGAGGAGCGAGGTCCCCGATGACGAGCCCCTCGCGCTCGCGGGCGTGACGACGCACAACCTTCGGGACGTCTCGGTGCGCTTCCCCTGTCCGGGGCTCACCGTCGTCACCGGACCGTCGGGCTCGGGGAAGTCGTCGCTCGTCTTCGACACCCTCCTCGCGGAGTCGCAGGCCCGTTTCGCCGACCTCCTTTCCCCCTGGGCACGGCGCTTCCTCCCGATGGAGGGGGGCTCCGAGCTGGAGTCGGCGTCGGGACTCCGGGCGGCGGTCGCCGTGCCGGCGGACGCCGCGCGCCGGAACCCGCGCTCGACCGTCGGAACCACGACCGGCATCGACGAGCTCCTCCGGCTGCTGTTCGCGCGCGGAGGCTCGCGCCCCTGCGCCGCCTGCGGCGCGGACGCCGCGGGCGCGGCCTGCACCTGCGGCGCCCGGCTCGAGCCGCTCCTCGCGTCCGACTTCTCGCCTCACTCCGAGCGAGGCGCCTGCCCCGCCTGCCGCGGCCTCGGCTTCGTCCCGGCGTGCGATCCGGCTCGCCTCGCAGGCCGCCCGGAGCTGCCGCTGGACGGCGGCGGGCTCGACGGCACCCGTTTCGGCGCCTATCTCGGCGAGGCCGGCGGTCAGCACGTCGCGACGCTCCGCGCCGCGGCGGCCGCGCTCGGCCTCGACGTCTCGAGCCCCTGGCGGGACCTCTCCCCCGAGGCGCGCGCCCTCGCGATGGACGGCGCGGGCGAGCGGATCTTCGACGTCGACTGGAGCTGGAAGCGCGGGAAGAGGTCCGGCGTCCACCGCCTCAGGTCGGCGTGGCCCGGCTTCGCGCGCCTCGTCGAGGCCGAGTACGAGCGGGTCCACGCCGACGAGAAGGGCGAGGAGCTGGAAGCGCTCTTCGTCGATCGTCCCTGTACGTCGTGCGGCGGGGAGCGTCTCGCGCCGCGCGCCCGCGCCGTGACGTTCGCCGGGCGGCGCGTTCCGGAGGCTTCGAGCGCCGAGGCGAGCGCCCTCGCCGGCTGGCTCGGGGGGATCGCCGCCGGCGGCGCCCGCGTCGGCGCGGACCTCCTCGCCGTGACCGCTTCGATCCGCGAGGCGCTCTCCTCGCGCCTCCGCGCTCTCTGCGACGCCGGCCTCGGCTATCTCTCCCCGGCGCGCGAGATGGCGTCCCTCTCCGGCGGCGAGGCGCAGCGCGTCCGTCTCGCGACGGCCCTCGGCGGCGGCCTCACCGGCGTGACGTACGTCCTCGACGAGCCGACGCAGGGGCTCCACCCGCGCGACGCGAAACGGCTCGTCTCTCTCCTCCGCGGCCTCGCGGATGCCGGGAACGCCGTCGTCGTCGTCGAGCACGACGAGACGATCGTCGCCGCCGCGGACCACGTGTTCGAGCTCGGTCCGGGCGCCGGGCCCGCGGGGGGGCGCGTCGTCGCCGAGGGAACGCCCGCTACGCTCCGGGCCGTCCCCTCGACGTACACCGCGCGGCTCCTCTCGTCCGCCCGCCCGCACGAGAGCCGGTCGCCGCGTCCCCTCCTCCCGGGCGTCACCGTTCGCGGCGCGGGCCTTCACAACCTGAAGGAGATCGACGTCGACTTCCCCGCCGGCGGCCTCGTCGTCGTCGCGGGCGTCTCCGGGAGCGGCAAGTCGACGCTCGTCCTCGAGGTCCTCGCGCCCTCGCTCCGGGCCTTTCTTCGCGGCGACGGACCTGTCGGCTGCCGCGCGCTCGAGAGGCACGCGGAGCTCGTCGAGGTCCTCGCTTCCGACCAGGACGGCCTCGCCGTCTCGGGCGGGAGCAGCGTCGCGACGCTCTCGGGCCTCGGCGAGGAGATTCGGCGCCTCTTCGCCGCGACGGCGGAAGCACGGCGCCGGAAGCTCGGCCCCGCCGCCTTCTCGACGAACGTCCCCGGCGGGCGCTGCGAGACGTGCGCCGGACGCGGCGTCGTGAGGGTGCCGATGGACCTCCTCCCCGACGTGACGACCGGCTGCGAGGCGTGCGGCGGACGACGTTTCACGGACGGCGTCCTCGCCTGCTTCCTGGACGGACGGACGATCACGGACCTCCTCGACGCGACCGTCTCGGACGCCGCCGCGTGGTTCGCGTCCCATTCCGCGGTCGCCCTCCCGCTCGCCGCTCTCCGCGATCTCGGCCTCGGCTACCTGCGCCTGGGACAGGAGGGGACGACGCTCTCTTCGGGGGAGCGCCAGCGCCTTCGCCTCGCGCGCCTCCTCTCGGCGCCCCGCCCGGGCCGCGTCGCCGTCCTCCTCGAGGAGCCGACGCGGGGACTCGGCCTCGACG
>JAGOBQ010000673.1 GCA_017999215.1 Thermoanaerobaculia bacterium | reverse complement strand
GCCCGGCGCGCCGGGCTCGTCGAGGGCGTGGACGAGCCGGTCGGCGTCGAGGACGGGGATGCCGAGGGCGCGCCAGCGCGACCCGACGGCGCTCTTGCCGGAGGCGATCCCGCCCGTGAGGCCGACGCGAAGCATGCTCAGAGCCGGCGCCGGGCGCGGCAGAGGTCGAGGGTGTTCGCGAGGAGGCGGGCGATCGTGAGCGGCCCGACGCCGCCGGGGACGGGGGTGTAGCGCGAGGCGCGCTCGGCGACGTCGACCGGGTGGACGTCTCCGACGAGGAGCGAGCCCTTCGCGGCGAACGCGGCGGCCTTCGCCTCGTTCCCCGGGAAGCAGCGGGCGACCTCCGCGGCGGTGTCGATCCGGTTGATCCCGACGTCGACGACGACCGCACCCTCCCGGATGAAGTCCGAGGTGACGAAGGCGGGCCGGCCGATGGCGGCGACGAGGAGGTCGGCCTCGCGGCAGAGAGCGGGGAGGTCGCGGGTCTTCGAGTGGGCGACGGTCACGGTCGCGTCGGCCTTCGTCAGGAGGGTCGCCATCGGCTTGCCGACGATGTCGCTCCGGCCGAGGACGACGGCGCGGGTTCCGCGGAGCGGGACGTTCTCGCGACGGAGGAGCTCCATGACGCCGGCAGGGGTGCAGGGGACGGGGGCGGGCTTGCCCTGGACGAGGCGCCCGACGTTGAACGGGTGGAAGCCGTCGACGTCCTTGGCCGGGTCGACCGCTTCCAGGATCCGGGACGACCCGATGCCGGCCGGGAGGGGGAGCTGGACGAGGATCGCGTCGACCTCCGGGTCGGCGTTCAGGCGGCCGATCTCGGCGAGGAGCATCGCCTCGGTGACGGTGGCCGGGAAGCGGAGAGTCTCGGCCCGGATGCCGGCCTCCCGCGCCCCCTTCTCCTTGTTCCTCACGTAGACCTGGCTGGCCGGGTCGTCTCCCGCAAGGATCACCGCGAGGCCGGGGACGGCTCCGCGGGCGGCGAGCTCGGAGGCGGCCTCGGCCGTCTCGCGGCGGATGTCGGCGGCGACGCGGGCGCCGTCCAGGATCGTGGCGGTCATGACGCTCCTTTCCGCGCGACGTGCGCGGCGGCGATGCCGAAGGAGAGGAGGCGGACGTCGACGGAGGCGAAGCCGGCCTCGCGCATCCGCGCGGAAAGGGCTTCGGGGGCGGGCCACTTCCCGACGGAGTCGGGGAGGTACTGGTAGGCCGAGCTGTCCTTTGAGACGAGACGGCCGAGGAACGGGACGAACCGGCGGACGTGGAACCGGACGAGGGGGGCGAGAGGGCCCTCCGGGTCGGGAACGAACTCGAGGACGACGAGCCGGCCCCCGGGCTTCAGGACCCGGTGGAGCTCGCGGAGACCGCGGTCGAGGCCCTCGAAGTTCCGGACGCCGACGGCCGCCGCCGCGCCGGCGACCGTCCGGTCGGGAAAGGGGAGGGGGAGGCCGTCGGCCCCGGCCTCGGGGATTCGCGCGCCGCGCCGGAGGAACTTGGCCCTTCCGAGGACGAGCATCTCGAACGTGAAGTCGGCCGCCACGACGCGGACGCCGGGGCTCCGGCGGGCGACGGTGAGGGCGAGGTCGCCCGTACCGGAGCAGAGGTCGAGGACGCTTTCCCCGGGCCGGGGCGCCAGGAGGCGGGCGGCTTCGTTCCGCCAGACGACGTCGGTGCCCCCCGAGAGGAGCCGGTTCAGGAGGTCGTAGCGGGGGGCGATCCGCGAGAACATCGCCTGGATCGTCCCGGAGGCCTTGTCGAGTCCGGGGGGCGGGGCCGCGCTCACGGGGCGGCACGGTAGCCTCCGGAGGCGGGTCCGTAAAGCGGCCTTTCCCGTCGTCCGGCGCTTTCGAGTCGCTTTTCTCCGGGTCTCGCTTGACAGGCCGAAGGCCGCGTCGTATGTTTCCCGGCCCTGCGCGAGGGCGACCGCGCGGCAGGTGCGTCCACCCCCGGGAACCGGTCTTTCTCAGTGCCCCGGCCGGGTCCTGAATTCCGAAGACGAGAAGCGTGGCGCGGTGCGCGCTTCCCCGAACCCCGACCGGAGAGCTGAGCTTCCGTGAGTTCCCGAACGCCTCTCCCCAAGATGAACGAGCTCCCGCGGCGCTGGATCGTCGTCGATGCCGACGGCAAAGTCCTGGGCCGCCTCGCAACGGTCGTCGCGATGCACCTGACGGGCAAATCGAAGCCGACCTACACGCCGTTCCTGGACACCGGCGACTTCGTCGTCGTGGTGAACGCCGAGAAGGTCGCGCTGACCGGCGTCAAGGAAACCACGAAGCTGTACCGGCACCACACGGGGTACCCGGGCGGCCTGAAGACGACGAGCGCCGACAAGCTGCGCGCGACGCGCCCCGAGAAGATCGTCGAGGAGGCCGTCCGGGGGATGCTTCCGAAGACGAAGCTCGGGAAGAAGATGTTCAAGAAGCTGAAGGTCTACGCCGGCCCGAGCCACCCGCACGTGGCCCAGGTCCCGAAGCCGGTTTCGGCGTGAGTCGCGAGGAGAGATCGTGAGCAATCTGCAGT
>JAGOBQ010000137.1 GCA_017999215.1 Thermoanaerobaculia bacterium | reverse complement strand
GTCTACGACGGTGCGGGCGAGTGGGCCGGGACGACGAGCCGGACGTTCGCGGACGTCGAGCCGGTTCTCTCGCCGCCGTTCGTCGGGAACCTGACCGTGGAGGGCTCGCCCCTTCCCGGCCTGACGCTCGGCGCGACGGCGCGCTACGTTGCGAAGGCCTGGCTCGACAACACGAACGCCCCGGGGATCGCGACGCCGTCGTGGTGGAAGGTCGACGTCTCGGCTTCCTTCGATCTCTCCCGCTACGTGAAGACCGGAAGCCCGCGGCTGAAGCTCGTCGTCGAGAACCTCTTCGACGAGGAGAGGATCTGGGCAAACGGCTACAGCTGGCTCTACGCGACGCGCGACGGGGCCGGGCGGGAGTCGCTCGGGGCGATCCCGTACTATTTCCCCATGGCGACGCGCAGCGTGACGGCCGTCCTGGACCTGGGGTTCTGACCTGAACCCGCTCGAGGTCGCCGGCTTCCTCACGGGGATCCTCGCCGTCTGGCTGACGGCGAAGGAGAGCCCGTGGTGCTGGCCCACGGGCATCGTCAACGTCTCGCTCTACGCGGTCGTCTTCTGGCAGGCGAAGCTCTACGCCGACATGGGGCTCCAGGGCGTCTTCTTCGCCGTCTGCCTCTACGGCTGGTGGGAGTGGCTCCACGGCGGAGAGGGTGGCGGAGCGCTCGCCGTGTCGCGCGCCTCTCGCCGCCTCCTCGCCGGCCTCGTCCTCGCCGGCGCCGTCTTCTCGGCGGCGCTCGGCTTCGGCCTCCACCGCGGCACCGACGCTTCGTTCCCATGGATCGACTCCACGCTCGCCTCCTTCAGCCTCGTCGCCCAGTACCTCCAGTCGGTGAAGAAGATCGAGACGTGGTGGTTCTGGATCGCCGTCGACGTGGGCTACGTCGGGATGTACCTGGCGAAGGGGCTCTGGCTGACAGCGCTCCTCTACGCGATCTTCCTCGCGCTCTGCGTCGTCGGCCTCCGCGACTGGAAGCGTTCGCTCGAGACGCCGCCGGCCGCGGGCGCCGCCGCGGCGCCGGAGCCGGCGTGAGGCCGCTCCGCGTCGTCGTCACCGGGTCGGAGTGCACCGGCAAGACGACGCTCGCGCGCGCTCTCGCGAAACGCTTCGACGCTCCGTGGGTCCCCGAGTTCTGCCGCGGCTGGCAGGATGCGAAGGGCTCGCCGCTCGAGGCCGGGGACGTCGAGCCGATCGCGCGGGGGCAGGTCGCGGAGGCCGAGGCCGCGGAAGCGGCCGCGCGGGACCTCGTCGTCCTCGACACCGACCTCCTCTCCACGGTCGTCTACGCCCGGCACTATTACGGCTCCTGCCCGGCCTGGATCGAGAGGGCCGCCCGAGCGCGTCTCGCCGACCTCTACCTCCTCTGCGCGCCCGACCTGCCGTGGGCCGCCGACGGCATCCGCGACCGCGGCGAGGCCCGCGAGGAGATGCACCGCCTCTTCGCCAGTGCGCTCGCCGGCGCCGAGGCCGTCGTGCACCTCGTCTCGGGGACGGGGCCGGACCGGACCGAGGCGGCCGCCGCCGCAGTGGCCGCGGCGCTCGCGCGCCGTTCCTCCGGAGCCGGCTCCGCCGGATAGACTCGCCCGAGCACACGCAGGCCCGGGAACGAGACCGATCGAGCAGATCGGGAGAAGGAGACCGAGATGGGCAAGGACGCGAAGCTCTCCCGCCCCTACCGCGTCGAGAGCGGGAAGAAGTTCCGCCTGAAGGACTTCGACCCGGGAGAGACCGGGGGCCTGAAGCTCGAGAAGGACCACGCGGCCGAGAAGCTCCAGAAGGGGGTCGAGCTCCTCGCGTCGCTCCAGGACAAGCTCTACGCCCAGGACAAGCGGGCCCTCCTCCTGATCTTCCAGGCGATGGACGCGGCCGGGAAGGACGGCACGATCAAGCACGTCCTCTCGGGCGTGAATCCCCAGGGGTGCCAGGTCTACTCGTTCAAGGCGCCCTCCTCCGAGGAGCTCGACCACGACTTCCTCTGGAGGACGACGAAGTGCCTCCCGGAGCGGGGCCGGATCGGCATCTTCAACCGCTCGTACTACGAGGAGGTCCTCGTCGTGCGGGTCCACCCGCCGATCCTCGCGGGCCAGAAGCTCCCCCCCGAGCTCGTGACGAAGAGGATCTGGGACGAGCGCCTCGAGGACATCGCCGCGCTGGAGCGCTACCTCACTCGGAACGGGGTCGCGATCGTCAAGTTCTTCCTCCACGTCTCGAAGAAGGAGCAGAAGAAGCGCTTCCTCGACCGGCTCGAGGAGCCGGACAAGAACTGGAAGTTCTCGCTCGGCGACGTCGAGGAACGGAAGCACTGGGACGCCTACCAGGAGGCCTACGAGGAGGCGATCCGCGCGACGGCGACCCCGTGGGCGCCGTGGTACGTCGTGCCGGCCGACGCGAAGTGGTACACCCGCCTCGTCGTCGCCTCGGCGGTGATCGACGCGCTCGAGAAGATGGACCTCGCCTACCCGCAGGTCGACGAGGCGAAGAAGGCCGAGCTCGCGAAGGCGCGGGAGGCGCTCGAGGCCGCGAAGGGCTGAACCCCGCGCCTCAGGCGTGCAGCTCGACGACGTCGCGGTCCGCGAGGACGTGGGCGCGGTCGACCTGCTGCCCGTCGAACTTCGCGTGTCCCCAGATCCGGGCGAACTTCAGCGCCGCCGCGACGTCCTTGTGGACCCGCTCCGCCAGGTCGTGGACCGTCGCCCCCGCGGGGAGGACGAAGGGGGCCGCGAGGTCGGGCTTCTTGCCCGGCTCCTTCGCGTAGACGCGCACCCTCCGGAGCTCGCGCCAGAGGAGGAGCCGCAGGTCGTCGAGCCCCTCGCCCGACAGAGTCGAGACCGAATGGAACGGCAGGTCGCTCCCGATCGCCTCGCGGGCCATCTGGGCGAACGTCCCGTCGTCGAGGTCCGCCTTGTTCCCGAGGGCGATCACGGGGCGCGCCGCGAGGAACGGGGGCGCGTCGGCGGGCAGCGGCCGGACGCGCGGCCAGACCCGCGCGTGCCCGAGGAGCTCGAGCAGGAGCCGGGCCGACTCCTCCCCGTCGTCCGCCGTCACGTCGAGGACGAGGAGGACGCCGTCGGCGTTGTGAACGAGGTTCGCGAGGTAGGGCTCGGTGTGGCCGACGGCCACGGCCGGCGTGTCGACGAGCTGCACTTTCACGTCCTCGAACGGCATCATCCCGGGATGGGGGACGCGGGTCGTGAACGGGTACTCCCCGATCTCCGGGTGCGCGTTCGTGAGCGCCGCGAGGAGTGACGACTTCCCCGCGTTCGGCTCGCCGAGGAGGACCCATTGTCCGGCCCCCTCGCGTTTCACGTGCCCCGGGTCGGGCCGGCGACCGCCGTGCGCGGCGTGCTCGACCTCGGTCTCGAGCTTCGCGAGCCGCTTCTTCAGGTCGGCGTAGAGCTTCTCGGTCCCCTTGTGCTTCGGGAGGAGCGCGATCATCTCGCGCATCGCCTCGAGCCGCTCCTCGTGCGTCGTCGCGGCCTTGAAGCGCTCCTCGGCGTCGTGGTAAGGCGGCGTCAGGTTCGCGGGCACGCCGAAATTATGCTTCGGGACGGAGCACTCGGGAGACGCTATCCTTCCGCTCGTCGTGAGCGCGCTGGTCGAGACGTTCCTCTCCGCAGGCTCGCCCGAGGAGCGCGCCGACGCGTTCGTCCGGCTGCTGCGGGAGTCGCCGCCTCCGCCGCCCGGCGCGACCGGCCCGAGGTCCCGCCTCGGCGTGCTCCTCGACGCCCTCGAGGCCTCCCCGGAGACCCGCGACGGCTTCCTCTCGGCGCTCTCCACGCTTCTCGCCGATGGGGACGGCACCGCGCTCTTCGGCGACGTCGGCATCCCGAGCGACAAGGGGTTCTTCGCCGAGCTCGGGAGCCGCGTCTCCGCCCGGCTGATCCCGTCCCCCCGCGACGCCCACGACTACGTCGAGATCGTCTCCCGGCTCTTCCGTTCCGAGGCCGACGTCGACGCGTTCCGGGAGCTCCCTCTCTCCGAGCTCCACCGTTTCGTCCGCCTCCTCGAGACGGGGCTCACCCAGGAGGCGTCCGACTCCCTCTCGCGAGCCTTCGCCGACGGCTTCCGCCTCCTCCTCTCGCGGATCCACGCGCAGGGCCTCTCTCGCGAGCTTCGCTCCCGCGCGAGCCCGGGCCCGGTCTCCGCGTCCCCGTTCCATCGTCTCCTCCGCTCCGGGGACGCGCTCCTCGACGCCTGGCTCCGCGGCTGGGAGGTCGGCCCGGCCCTGCAGGCCTTCAACCGGGATTCGGGGGACTGCCGAAAGGAAGTCCGGGCCATTCAGAAGCGCCTCGAGGAGTCCGGAGTCAGCGTCGACGTCGTCTTCGGCCTCGAGGTGATCGACCGCTGCCTGACCCGGACGGCGCTGATGGCCGACGTCATGACGCTCGTGCGCAGCCCGGAGCGTTCGCGCGCCATTCACAGGCTCCTCTCGCGCCTCGTGAGGAACGCCCAGGAGGACCGGAGCGTCCTCCACCTCGTGAGGTGGAACCTCCACCTCCTCGACCGGAAGATCGTCGACCGGTCCGGGAAGACGGGAGAGCACTACGTCGCCGCGTCGCGTCCGGAGTACCGCCACATCTGGCTCGCGGCCGCCGGCGGCGGGATCGTCACCGTCTTCACGGCGGCGTTCAAGATGCTCGTCCACGAGTGGCACCTCGCGGCGTTCCCGGAGGGCTTCCTCTACGGCCTCAACTACGCGATCAGCTTCCTGATCATGCAGGCGTTCGGCCTCGTCCTCGCGACGAAGCAGCCCGCGATGACCGCCGCCGCGCTCGCCCAGATCATGCGCGAGGCGGCCGGCGACGACCGGGAGGAGCGGATCGCCGGCTTCTTCGCCCGGCTGACGAGCTCCCAGCTCGCCGCGGCGCTCTCGAACGTCCTCGTCGTCAGCGCAGGCGCGGCTGCGTTCGTGGCCGCCTGGACCGCCCTCGCCGGAGGTCCCTGGGTCGACGAGAAGACGGCCCGCGACACGTTCCTCGTCCTCAGCCCGTTCGACAGCGGCACGATCTTCTTCGCGGCGCTCACGGGGGTCCTCCTCTGGCTCGGAAGCGTCGCGGGCGGATGGTTCGAGAACTGGTCAACCTACCACCGCCTCCCCGAGGGAATCGCCCGCCATCCGATCGGCCGCTTCGTCGGGGCCGACCGGATGCGCCGCGCCGCCGACGCCCTCTCGCGGAACGCCTCGGGCTGGGCGACGAACGTCGCGCTCGGCTTCCTGCTCGGCTTCGCTCCCGCGATCGGGCGGTTCTTCGGGATCCCGTTCGACGTGCGGCACGTCACGCTCTCGACGGGCCAGCTCGGCCTCGCGGCTTCCAGCCTCGGCCAGGGCTGGTTCGCGGAGGGGGCGTTCCTGCGCGGCCTCGCCGGGATCGGCGTGATGTTCGTCCTGAACCTCTCCGTGGCGTTCTCGCTGTCGCTCTTCAACGCGGCGCGCGCTTACGAGATGCCGCCCGGAGAGCTGGCCGGGGTCCTGAAGCACGTCCTCGGAAGGGCGCTCCGGCGACCGCTGGACTTCGTCCGCCCACCGCGACCGGTGGATCGGGAGAAGGCCGTGGATTCGGCTGCGACGTCTCTGGAGTAGGTCAACTCCTTTCTCTTCAACGAGATAAAAATTGATGACAGTGCAATGCAGAATATATAATGTAGAGAACATCATGCAGGCACGATCGGGACCCGAGCGACACCGGCAGCTTCGCCAGTGGGTCGCCGACAGGCTTCGGGCCGAGATCCTCGAGGGACGCCGCAGGCCGGGGGATTGGCTCCGACAGGAGAGCGTCGCCCGAGAGGAGGGCGTCAGCCAGACCCCCGTCCGCGAGGCGCTGAAGCAGCTCGTCGCCGAAGGGCTGCTCGAGCACGTCCCCTACCGCGGCATCCGCGTCGTCACGCTTTCTCTCGAGGACGCCGAAGACCTCTACGCGAGCCGCGCCGTCCTCGAGCCGATGGCGGCCCGGCACGCGGCCCGGGCGATCACGACGGAGGAGGTCCGGGAGCTCTCGTCGCTCCACGAGCGGATGGTCGCCTGCGAGATCCCCGCGCGCCTCCGCGAGTACCGCGACCTCAACCGCCGCTTCCACGAGGCGATCATCGCGGCCTCGCGCCGGCCGTTCCTCACGCGCACGCTCGGACACCTCTGGTCGGCGTTCCCGACGATGCTCTGGAGCAACGTCCCCGGCATCGCGACGACCTCCTCGCCCGAACGCGAGGACCCCGACACCGCCGAGCACGCCGAGATCGTCGCGGCCCTCGCCGCGCACGACCCCGAACGCGCCGCCGCCGCCGTGAAGCGGCACGTCGAGGAGGCGGGACGGACGCTCGTCGCCGCCATGAGGGCTCAGCCGTGAAGCGCCCGACGCAAACCTGCAACCGCGCCCCGCCTCGGGGCTCGAACGATCGCTTCCACGAACCCGTCCCGCGGGACTCGAGTCCGGCCCGAGGCCGAACAAGAGGAGGAGTCATGTCACGTCCGCTCTCCGTCGTCACAGGAGCCGCCCTGATCCTGCTGCTGGGCCTCTCGGGAGTCGCGAGCGCCCAGGGCACCGTTACCGGCAACGTCCAGGGAATCGTCAGGGATTCCGAAGGCGGCGGCCTGCCGGGCGCGACCGTCTCCGCCGTCTCGAACGCGCTCGTGCGGGGCCGGATGACGACCACGACCGACGCGCGCGGCGGCTGGCGCTTCCCGGCGCTCCCCCCGGGCGTCTACGCGTTCGAGGCCGAGCTGTCCGGCTTCCGCAAGGCTCGCCGCGACGACGTAAGGGTCCGCCTCGGGCAGACGCTCGCCGTTGACCTCGTCCTCTCGCTCGAGAGCGTGGCCGCGGAGGCCGTCGTGACGGCCGAGGCGCCCCTCGTCAGCGTCGTGGAGAACAAGGTCTCGACGAGCTTCGGGGAGGACTACATCAGCCGGCAGGCCGTCCCGCGCAACTACTACCAGGTCATCACGAGCGCGCCGGGCGTGAACTCCGACACCGGCACGAGCGGGAGCGCGATCCTCGCCTACGGCGGGACGAGCGAGAGCCAGAACGCGTTCACGCTCGACGGCGTCAACGTCGCCGACACGGGCTCCGGCGCCCACTGGGTCCTGCCGAGCATCCAGTGGATGGAAGAGATCCAGATCGGCGGCCTCGGCGCGAACGCCGAGTACGGCGGCTACACGGGCGGCATCGTCAACGGCGTCACGAAGTCGGGCGGTAACGAGTTCAAGGGCGCCCTCGAGGCCTACTACCAGCCCGACTCGTTCACGTCGGACAACTCCCCCGACACCGAGGACGAGACGTTCGAATTCGAGAACTACGCTGTCAGCCTCGGCGGGCCCGTCCTCCGCGACCGGCTCTGGTTCTTCGCGAGCGCGGAGTACTGGCACCAGGAGACGACCCCTGTCGGCGCCACGGCCACCTCCGACCGGAAGATCCCCCGCTTCCTCGGGAAGCTGACTTTCCAGGCGAGCGAGAAGAACCGGATCTTCGGGATGTTCGAGTACGACCACGTCGAGAACGAGCGGCGCGGGATCGACGCCTTCACCTTCCCCGAGGCCGCTCGCAAGCAGGACGGCCCGGGCGTCTCGTTCGCAGTGAACTGGGAGTCGATCCTCAACTCGTCCAACTTCCTCAACGTGAAGCTGACCGGCTACGACGGGAACGACGACTATCTCCCGTACAACGGAACCGACAAGCCAGGGCACGTGGACTACTACGGCCACACCGGCTGGAGTCTCGTAAACGCGACGATGCAGGACCTCTCCCATCGGCACCTCATCACCGCGGATGGGTCCTGGAGCCTCTTCAAGGACGGCCTCTTCGGGAAGAACGACTCGCACGCGTTCAAGTTCGGCGCCCTCTACGAGAAGGCCTCGACGACCGACGAGTGGCGGCGCAACGGCGGCTTCACCTACTACGACGACTCGACGCTCTGCCCCGGCAGCGGCGCCAACCCGGAAGAACAGCCGGACCAGTACGCGGCGGAGCAGGTCGCGAACTACCTCCGGGACCCGCGCTGCGGGTGGGCCGAGCGCTCGACCGGCTACGGCGAGTACGAGGTCCACGCCGAGCACACCGGCTACACGCTCTACGCGCAGGACTCCCTCCGCCTGAGCCGCGTGACGATCAACGCCGGCCTCCGCTACACGAACTACAGCGCCGGCTGGCGCGAGGGCTTCGGCAACCCCGACGTCTACGAGGTCGACTTCGTCGACCCGCGCATAGGCTTCTCCTGGGACGTCCGCGGGGACGGCCGCTGGGCCGTCAAGGCGCACTGGGGCCGCTATCACTCCTCCATGTACACCTACCTCTTCGACCGCGAGGTCTCCGGCCACGCCTCCGTCCCCGACGGCGACTGCTACTGGGACGGCGAAGCCTGGGGCGAATGCGAGACCTCGACGCCCGACGAGGCGCCGATCGGCGACGTCGACCACCCGTACGTCGACGAGACGCTCTTCACCGTCGAGCACCAGCTCGGCAAGGACATGGCGATCGGCTTCGACTTCATCGACCGGCGCTTCCGCAGCCTGATGGGCCTCTACAACACGAACGACGACTACGAGCTGGTGACCGGAATCCCGAACCCGCTCGGAGGCGGCGACCTCGAGGTCTGGACGCTCAACGGCGACCCGGTCTGGTCGCTGACCACCGACAACCCCGGCTACCGCGACTACGACTCCCTCGTCCTCCGGTTCGACAAGAGGCACTCGAACGGCTGGCAGCTCCGTTCCTCCGTCGTCTGGACCGACCTGAAGGGGAACGTCCTCAAGAACAACGGCTACGCCCCCGAGCTCGAGGACCGGAACGGTCTCGTCAACGCGGACGGCCGGATGGACTCCTCCTTCAACGAGTGGGAGTTCAAGCTCTCCGGCGCCGTCGACCTCCCGCTCGGGATCGTCGCGAGCGGCCAGTACACCTATCTCTCAGGGACCTACTGGACCCCGTACGGCGACGTCCGTTCCTTTACGGACGGGAACTTCTACATCGGCCGCAACGTCTTCCTGACCGAGCGCGGCTCCGAGAAG
>JAGOBQ010000672.1 GCA_017999215.1 Thermoanaerobaculia bacterium | reverse complement strand
GTCGTCCCGGCTGCCGGGGTCCTCCACCTCCTGCTCCTCGCCGGCCTCGTCCTCGGGAACGTCCGTTCCGGGCGCGGCTTCTGGCTCCGCCTCGACCCGCTCGCGACGGTCATCCTCGGGACGATCAGCGTCCTCTTCGTCGTCGCCGCCTTCTACGCTCCGGGCTACCTCGCCCTCCGGCGCGATCGCGACAACCGGGTCTTCTGCGCGGGGCTCCTCGTCTTCCTCGCGATGACCTCGCTCCTCGCGCTCGCGCAGCACCTCGGCCTCCTCTGGGTCGCGATGGAGGCGACGACGCTCGCGACGGCGCCGCTCCTCTACTTCAACCGGACGGCCCGCTCGCTCGAGGCGACCTGGAAGTACCTGATGATCGGGTCGGTCGGGATCGCGATCGCCCTCCTCGGCTCGCTCTTCCTCGCCTACTCGGCGCACGTCGGCGGGGCCGAGCCGTCGCTCCTCTTCGACGACCTCCTCGCGGGGGCGGGCTCCTTCTCGCGGCCGTGGCTCCGGGCCGCGTTCGTCCTCCTCCTCGTCGGCTACGGGACGAAGATGGGCCTCGCGCCGCTCCACACCTGGAAGCCCGACGCCTACGGCGAGGCCTCCGGCATCGTCGGGGCGCTCCTCGCGGGCGGGATGACGAACGCCGCCTTCCTCGCGCTCCTGCGGGTCTACCGCGTCGTGAACGCGGCGGGGGAAGGGACCTTCGCGCGCGAGCTCCTCGTCTTCATGGGGCTCCTCTCGATCGCGCTCGCGGCCGTCTTCGTCGTGAGGCAGCGCGACCTGAAGCGGATGCTCGCCTACTCGAGCGTCGAGCACGTCGGGATCCTCGTCCTCGGGATCGGCCTCGGCGGGGTCGGCGTCTTCGGCTCGCTGCTGCACGCGATCAACAACGGCCTGACGAAGGGGATCCTGTTCCTGTCGGTCGGGAACATCCACCGCGCCTACGGGAGCAAGCACCTCGACGAGGTCTCGGGCGCGATCTCCCGCCTCCCGATCTCGGGGAGCCTCTTCCTCGTCGGCTTCTTCGCGATCACCGGCTCCCCGCCGCTCGGCCCGTTCGGCTCGGGGTTCACGGGCGCGACGGCGGCGATCGCCGGCGGTCCCCCGGTCGCGGGGACGCTCCTCCCCGTCCTCCTCGGCATCGTGTTCATTGGCATGGGCTCGACGGTTCTCTCGGCGGTCCAGGGGCGGCCCGGCACCGCCTCGGCCGGGACGCCGTACAAGGACGACCTCGCGCGGACGGCCCCGATCCTCGTCGCCGCCGCGCTCGTCCTCCTCCTCGGGCTCTGGCTCCCCGAGCCGCTCGTCTCTCTCCTCGAGAGGGCCGCCGAGGGGCTGGAGGCGCGCCCGTGAGCGGGTCCCCCCTCGTTCGGGTCCGCAACGGGGGCGCGCTCCCTCTCGCGAAGCTCCCGGAGGCCGACTTCGACGCCTTCCGCGGCGCGCTCCTCGGCGAGCTGGCGGCGGGGCGGCGCCTCGTCTCGTTCTTCGCGGCGCCTGTCGCCGGCGCGGCGGCCGAGCTCTGGGCCGTCGTCGCCGCCGACGGGCCGGGGACGCTCGCGATCGCGCGGACGACGCTCGCGGACGACCGCTTTCCCTCCCTCACCCCCGCCGCGCCGCAGGCGCACCTCTTCGAGCGGGAGATGGCCGAGCAGCTCGGCCTGAAGCCGCAGGGGCACCCGTGGCTGAAACCGGTCCGCTACCGCCCGTCGTGGCGGCCGGGGCACGACGCCTGGGGGCGGACGGACGGCGACCCGATCCTCCCCGCCGTCGGCGACTTCTTCCGCGTGGAGGGTTCGGAGGTCCACGAGGTCGCCGTCGGCCCGGTCCACGCCGGCGTCATCGAGCCGGGGCACTTCCGCTTCCAGTGCCACGGCGAGAAGGTCTTCCACCTCGAGATCGCCCTCGGCTTCCAGCACCGCGGCGTCGAGGAGTCGCTCCTCGGCGGGCCGCACCGGCACACGACGGCCCGCGTGGAGACGCTCGCGGGGGACACGACGATCGGGCACTCCACGGCCTTCTCCCAGGCGCTCGAAGCCCTCTCGGGGACCGCCGTCCCGCCGCGCGCGCAGGCGCTGCGCGGCATCGCTCTCGAGCTCGAGCGGCTCGCGAACCACACCGGCGACCTCGGCGCCCTCGCGGGAGACGTCGGCTTCCTGCCGACCGCCTCGTTCTGCGGCCGCCTGCGCGGCGACTTCCTGAACATGACGGCCGTCCTCTGCGGCAACCGCTTCGGGCGCGGCCTCGTCCGCCCCGGCGGGACGCTCTTCGACGTGGACGACGCGATGGTCGCGGAGCTCGCCCGCCGCCTCGAGGAGACCATGAAGGACCTGCGCGGCGCCGCGGAGCTCCTCTTCGCCACGGCGACCGTCACGGCGCGGTTCGAGGGGGCGGGCAGGGTCGATCCGGCCACGGCCGAGTCGCTCGGCCTCGTCGGACCGGCGGCGCGCGCCTGCGGCGTCGACCAGGACGTTCGCCGCGACCACCCGACCGGCGTCTTCCGCTGCGTCCACGTCCCCGTCATGTC
>JAGOBQ010000136.1 GCA_017999215.1 Thermoanaerobaculia bacterium | reverse complement strand
GGGGAGCACGACGCACGGGCTCTACTACCTCCCGCGCCTCTTGTGCTCAACGCCCGAAGGCATAGGAGCGGGGACCACGGCGAACGTGACCGACCTTCCCGCGGGCATCAAGGTGTGCTCAACGCCCGAAGGCATCGGAGCGGGGACCACTCCCGGTCCCTAACTGTCTTCCGGACAGGAGCTTACCCTTGGCCGCATCAAGATACCCTGTGGATACAGCCCAGTCGAATCGCGGCGCACTGCTCGGATCGGGCGAACTCACTCGCAACACGCGACTTCCCCCTCGTCATGCATCGGTTCTGTTGTCAAAGACCGAGAACCTATTCCGACTCAGGCGTTTGCGATCGAGAACGGTGCTTCCTAGCCGTTCTACCCGCAGGTGCGTGTGTGCCGTCCAGAACGACGAAGGCGGGCGGGGCCTCGTCCCATCCTTCCACGTGGTTTCGCGAAACGACCTTCCCCGCACATGGCGGACAGAGGTCGATGACGAGAAGGCTGTCATCGGGGTCGAGGATCCTCTCGAGCTTCCACCTCAGTTCTGACGTCGTCCGGTCGTCGAGGAAGCAGCGGAAGACGGAGTACTGAACCGGCGTCCCGAATCCCTTGATCACCTTGTGCAGCTGACGGTAGCGCCCGGGGTCTCGAACGTCGTAGCAGACGAGGCGCCATCGCTTGTCATCGTGCACGCTCTTACCTCAGCGAATGCGCACCCGCGCGAAAAAATGGACGTCGTCGGTCCACTCCTTCTCGAGGAGCCTCGCTTCCAGCTCGATCATCCGCCCGTAACCGATCGGCATTCCGATCGCGGGATGGGTCCACTCGTCGAGCTTTCTGCGCTCCACGAGCTGCACCATCTTCTTCCGCCCTTCCGAAGTCAGCCACACCGTCGCCCCTCTTTCCTCGCAATCCGACTCCGGGTCGAATGTCAGCCGGTTCACGGCAGCAACGAGCGCCATGTCTACTAGCGGGACACGGAATAGCTCCATGAGGTCGAGGACGAGCGTGTGCGCCGCCGATCGGGGACGGTGGTAGAAACCGACTCCCGGATGAAGACCCGCAGCGAGCACGGCACCGAGGCACTCGCGATACAGCAACCCGTACCCGAAGTTGAGGAGAGCATTGAACCGGTCGCGGCTGGGATGACGGTTTCGACCGTCGAATCGCAACCGGTCGTCGACGTCCGGGCGAAGCAGCGCTCCGAGCACGCCGAAGTAGGCCGCCGCCGCCTCGCCCTCGTGGCCAAGGAGCGTCTCGACGTCGGAGATACGATGGACCCGCGACAGCGCAGCCCTTACGCGACGGATCGCCGCCTCGACGGGCTCCGCCCGTGGCTCTCCACGTGTGGCCCGGAGAAGGAACCGGAGTTGCAGTTCCACCTTGGCCGCCACGAGGCGGCGGGCGAGGTCGAGCCTTCGCGCAGCGGAGGAAAGAGCCTCGAATTGGCGGAGATGGCGCTGCGCGCCGACGCTCCCGGTCGCGAGGGCGCCGGTGACGAAGCCGCCCCCCGAGATCCAGTGGACGGCGACGTCCTCCTCGGCACAGAGGCGGAGGGCCTGCGTCGAGATCTGGGCGTTGCCGTGGACAACAACGGCGCCCACGGCGTGGCTCGGCTGGCAGACCTCGGGCCCTTCCTTCGGTCTGACGACGAGCTGGTCGCCGGCGCGCCCGACGTGCGCCCCCGGCTCCAGGACGTGGAGAGAGATCCGGTCCCGGTGGGCAGGTACGAGACGCAGCCGGCGCGGCTCGCGACCCGGTTCGATCGCTTCGTCACTCGGCAGGCAGACAGGCGCGAGGGAGCACCGCACGCAGAGGCGCTCGTTCGCTGCGACGGGCGGTCTGCCGAGTGCTTCGCGGAGCTCTTTGGCCCTCGCGATGATTGCCCGGACCTCGTTCCTCAGGGTGTCGTCGATGGGAACCAGAACGCTTCGGTGATCCGCGAGGTAGCGGACGCGGCCCTCAGTCACGGCCGCCCCGAGGGCTTCCTCCAGAATCATGCCGTAGGCGCCCACCTGAATCCGGTCTGTTCGCCACGCCGCGTCCGTACCGGCTCCTGGTGCCGACTTCCCCTTCTTCCTCTCGATGGGGACCAGCTCTCCGCCTCTCCGCCGCAAGGCATCGAGACGGCCCTTCAGTCCGAGCAGGGGCGCTTCGAGGGTAAAACTGGCGATCTCGCCCTCGTCCAGCTCCTCGTGCGTCCGCCTTCCGTCGAAGACCGCCTGGTCGGCCAGACGGATCTCCTCCACCTCCTCGAGGTAGAAGAGGCGCTCGCAGTACGCGAGGGCATGGAGCGCCATAACCCGGAGAAGTGGCTCGGCCGCAGTCATCTCCCTCCAATCACAGGGAGGCGGCGGGCCTCCGGCCACGACTCGCACGAAACGAGCTTTCCGGTCGCGTAGACGGTCCCTGCCGCGCCGACGTGATCCACGACGACCGGGAGCGTGAGGTCCCCATCGGGATCGACGAGGAAGCTGCGGGACGCCCCCGGCTCGGCCTCGGCGGCGATCAACGTGGCGTCGTTGACGAGATGCGTGGACTCGCCCAGCGACCAGCCCCCGAAGCGCTCGAGCGACGCGGGATTCGTGAACGCCGACACGACGCGTTCCGCGAGCGACGGGCCGTCGCCACGCTCGAGGCTGCTGTCGAGCCAAAGCAGCAGCTCGGCGTTCGTGAGCAGCTCCTGGAAGTCGGGTCCGGCGTTCTGGCCGTTGCCTTGCGGGCGTTTCCGGTCCTTGATCTGCCAGAGGGTGCGGAGAACGACGCTCTTCGACGGCGCGACTGCGATGCCGGCCGACACCCTTGCGCCGTGGTGCCGCCGGGCGTCCGTCTCACCCACGAAAGAGAGCAGGGACCCGTAGCAGGTGGCTGGCGGCGGAAGCGATTCCGTTTCCAGGTACTCCCGCGCGTGCCCCTTCCGCCAGCAGGCGATCGGGACGGAAACGCGGAGCCCGATCATCCCCGCGTCCCTGCCAGGCGTGAGCAGACCTCCTCGCAGGCCCCCTTGACGCCCGCCAATAGAGTGCTCTCTCCGAGAATGCCGTTGCCGGCGATCTGACCATCCTTGGCCGAGGCGAGGCCTTTCGCGACCAGCTGGCTTGCGACGGCGCCACCCACGACGAGCTCCTTGGCTGTGACGTCCCCCGCTCCGACCTTGCGAAGCAGGTCGTCAATTCCGAGCTGGCCGTCCGCTGCGGCTTCGAAGCAGTAGAGGATCCGTGGAGCCGGATCGTGCGAGACGCGGAAGACGACGGACTCCGGACTGAAGTCATAGAGGAACCGCCCGTGGTTGCCCGCGACCTCGCCGAGTTCGCACAGACCGCGAATCGCGTGCGCCGCACGCAAGGGCACCGAGAGCTTCTCGGGCGTCAGCGCGAAGCCGTACTGGTATCTCGTAGCGTGCATTTCGGTTCCGTAGGGGACGGGATTGCTTCCCTTCTTCTGTGCAGACGGAGTCGCCCCCGGACTGGCCGCGTTGAAAGTCACGTCGCCCGGCCAGGGCTCGAGGCTCACGGCACGAGTGATCTCGAGGACCGCCCTCCGCACCTTCGCCGTCCCCTTGTCGCCCTCCTGTTTGGCGCCTTCTGCCGACATGAAGCCAAGGAGGTCGTCGTCGATATGGGTCTTCGCCGGGCGCTCTCCTGCCCAGCTCTTGAACTCCGGATCGGCCCAGAGGTTGGCCCGCGAAGCCTCGTCGTAAGTCCGGTTGCAGGCTTCGCCATTCACGTCGCCCAGATATCGCCTCAGCGCGAAGCGAATGGACTCGGCCGAAACGGTCGTGTGGACCTTCCCTCTCCAGACGAGCTTCTGGAGGGTCGTGATGTTCCCTTCCGTCAACCCTCGGTTGTTCGCTGCTGTTCCGAAGTGGGTGAGGATGGCTCCAAATACGTGGACGCTCATCGGCGGCTCCTTTCCTCGATGCTCTGTGTCTGGTCGCGGCACTCTCAGGCGGACTCGGACTCTTCTTCGGGTCTTTGGCCCTTGTAGCTCGCCAGTGCGACGAGGGCGAGGTCTCTTGCCTCCTGCCACCTTTCCGGTCGGAGCAGGGGCAGGATCTCCTCCCAGTTCTCGCGAAGCTCCGGGTTCGACCCGCCCCGGCTCCACAGGTCTGCGAGCGCGGCCCGGATCTGTTCCGGAGTCTTTGCGCCCGAGAAGGCCAATCGCCAACGCTCCCGTTCGCCCTGGAATCGATTCTTCATCGTCGCGGTTGCGCCCGCCGCTTCCGAGGCGATTGCCCCGAAGCGCGACCTGACGGCCGCATGAACACTCCGGACGAAGGAGCGCTCCGCTCCACCCAGACTCTCCACCATGATGCTCAAGCCCTCCTTCTCCTCGGGGTACAACGCCCCCAGGTCATTGCGGTCGGCGCCGTGGAAATAGTGAACGAAGTGGTCCGCCTTCGGGCCCGTCTTCGCCGTAGAGAACCCCTCGTACCAGCGATTCCCTTGAGCCAGATTGTCCGCCACGAACTCCCGCAGGGCGCTCGTCGTGACGAACACGCCCCCGTCCGTCTCGCCCCCTCGGCCTTTCCTGCTCGCCCGGATTCTCGCGGGCAGGACGGCCGCCGCGGACTCGTAGAGGTCGAGCACGTCGCTCGGCACGGACCCGACGGCGACGATCGACGTCCGGTTCTTCTGCTTGCCCGCCCAGGGTGTGGAGCGAAGGAGCACGGCGCTCGCACCGGCGACGCCTGGTCCGCCATGGAGCACGGTCTCCGCCCGGAGCGCGAGCGCGGCCGAAAGGACCGCATCCCCCGCGCCAGCGACCGCACACTGGTCGGGGCGGCCCGGCCCGAGCCGCCCACGGCTTCGGGCGAACAGAACGAGGTCGGACGGATCGGGGATCACGATCGCCCCTCCGCGGACGTTCGGCACCGAGTAGGGAATGCAGCCGACGAGGGCGAAGCACGCGCAGATCGCCGCTGCGGCCGAGTACTCCCACACTGTGTCTGGATAGCCGATGTGCCTCTGTACGGCACCTGGATAGGCCCAGCCCTTGAGGCGCACGTGGCCCTTCTTCAGGGCGACTACGACGTCTTCCCATGCCGACTGGTGAGCGAAGACCTCGTACGGCTGGTACTGGAACGAGAGCCTCGTCTCGTCGAGCTCCACCGTCACGGCCCTCGCCTCGCCCCTCTTTGTGGTCGACTTGCCGTGCTGGAGGAACGTGCGCTTCAGCGCTTCCTGGTTCTGAACGGCCAGCGGCAGGGGCGGTGGCCCGAAGGGCCAGGTACCCGGAAGCTCAATGAGACCGCTCTTCGATCCCGTCCGGAAGCTCCTCTCGAAGAGAGGGCGCAGGGTGTCCTCCGGAGGCGCGCCTCCCCATTCCAGCCTCACCCCCCGCGGCTCCACCCGCGCGAAGCCCTTCCCAACCGGGATCGGAGAGGGCCAGGGCGCATCCGGGGCCTCCTCGAGCCGAATCGCACGGAGCGAAGCGGCCAGGCCACCGAGACCGGCGCGGAGCATCGGGGTCAGGCCCGGATCCGAGAGTCTGATCTGGAGAGGAGCGATCTCTGCGCCCGTTGCGGCTCGGCTCTTCTTCACGGTCTTGCCCATCGGCCACCCCTCCTCGGGTCGTAGTGGATCGTCGATTCCGGGGCGACCGGCATCCACTCCACCTGTCTCCACTTCTTCCAGTCGAGGCCGCGCGGGACCGGCGGCATCGGCAGAGCGACTTCCTCCGCAGACACTGTCCTGCGCGAAACCGCATCCGCATCCCGCTCGAGCAGAACCGTGAGACCCACCCCTGCCTCGCGGAGGGAGTCACGCGTCGTGCGGAACCCCCCATCCAGCCACCGGCTGTGGACCGGGTCGGGGCGCGGCCCGTCGAAAAGCCACGCGTCGGCGAGGTCCATCTGGGACAGGGATCGATCCGGGAGCGACCCCAGCCACTTTCTCGCCTCGTCCAGATCCGCGGCCTCGTACGGGAGTCCGGCGAAAGGCAGCACGACGAATGGCTTCGGCGGGATAGGGCTGTCCGGCGTCGACCGTCGGTTCAACCGTCCGAGGCGCTGAATCAGCGCCGGGACAGGCGCCAGGTCCGTTACGAGGAGATCCGCCGACAGGTCCAGGCTCATCTCCGCGACCTGAGTCGTCGATGCGAACGCCGGCCCGTCTTGCCGAAACGCTTGTACCACCGCGGCATGGCGGCTGAATCGGTCCCGATACCGGAAGCGCGAGTGGTAGAGCTCGGGCGCGAACCCACAAGAACGATCAGCCAGCGCCACGCAGCGGTCGACCGTGTTGCTCACCCAGAGGACCTTTCCGCCCGCGGTAAGGCAGCGGCGGACCTCCGCCTCCGGGTCGTCGGATTCCGCTCGGATGTAGCGCCGGAGGTTCTCCAGCTCGATCGGGCCGCGAATCTCGGCCATCGGCGCGCCATGAGCCCGCTTCACGACCTCATCGAGGAAGGCGCGCCGAGCGTCTGGGAGACTCGCAGTCATCAGGAGAACCGGGAGCCCTGGGATTTCCTCGAGAAAGCGACAGAGCGCCCCGAACAGCCTTTCGTCGTAGGCGTGAATCTCGTCGAAGATCACCGCCGAGTGCGCGAGTCCCGGCCAGGCGGCAAGGCCCCTTCGCTGGTTCTGCACGATGCCGAGGAGAGAATCGACGGTTGCCGTCACGACGGATGCCCCCCAGATACGAAGCGACCGGAGCTGGTCCCACTCGGGCCTCTCCCCATCGAGCCCGAGCAACTCGAGGTCCACCGAAGCTCGGGAGTGCTCCAGGCGGCCGTCGAGCGGGGCATCGGCAACGTAGTCGCGGAATCCCTCGGTCGCGGTTCCCGTGGTCGGATAGGTGAACCAGACCTGGCGTCCAGCCGCGACTTCCGATGCCCACAGGTATGCGGCGAGCGTCTTGCCCGTCCCGCAGCCCGCAGTCACGAGCGTGACCGGCGAACGGGACGCGGCCACGGCGCCTTGAAAGGGCCGAACGCTCGCTCCCCGGAGGGAGCGCTCGACGACAGCGCGGAGAGCGGGGCCGTCAGCCCGGTTTCCAAACTCCCGGGAAATCCAGCCCGGCCCTTCGCCGGCTCGTGGCAGGGCGGAGCCGGCGAGGTCCGCCGCGAGGGTCAGAGCCTTACTCAGCGCCAGGAGCCGTTTCCCGTCCCCCACGCCTGCCCGCGTCTCGTCGAACTCGTCCTCGAAGCGACCGAGCAGCTCTTCCGGACGCGAGCGCCTCGACGCGCGAATGACGGTTACGGGGAGAAGGGCTGGCGGCACGGGAAGGGCGAACTCCTCCTGCGCGAGCCGAAGGACGGCGACGAAGTCTTCGTGTCCGGTGAACAGCCGGATCTCCGTACCGGCTCCCGCCTCCCCGGAGGCAATCGCGCCATCGGGGAACTGCCTGTGGTGTCCGGCAGCCGCCACCAGCGCCAGCAGGTAGTCCGCAGGGTCCGGCGTTGCCGCGCGAAGCCATTCGCCAAGCTCGGACTCAGGCCAGCCCAGAATGAGAGTCAACGCCTCGTGGCGAACCAGCTGCGGGGTTGTCCGCTCGCGTCGAACCATCGACTGAAAGTGGTCGCTGGCCTTTCCCAGATCGTGTATCACGGCCGCGAGCCGGACGATCCGACCGAGGCGCTCCACGCACCCTAGCGGGAGCCCAGAGGCCGTGACAGAAGCGCAGCCGGTCGCCGCGAGGAGGACCCGCGCGGCATCCAACACCTGTAGGGTGTGACCCGGCAGGGTCTCGGCGTCCCGCGGCGAATCAGGCGAAGCTGAGGATTTCGCCAGGAGGCGGCGGAAACCAGCCGATTCAGTCACTCGAAGCTCGCGCCCGTCATCGAGTGGGGATGAAGATTCCGCATCCCATTCGGCGCTTGCCCCCGAGGCCCGCTGACTGGAGCCTGACCGAGTCCTCCGGGTCGAGTCCTTCGACTCGAACGGCGAACCCGAGCACTCGTCGTCCCGCGACACGAACTTCACGGAGCTTTCGAACGTGGAGCTGGCCTTCGACCGGGAGCTGTGCCATCTGACGCCGGAGCTCGGCGTCGACGGCCTTCCGGGCCGCTTCCTCGTCGACTCTCGCCGATCCCGACAGAGGGAAAGAAGTGAGCTTGACGACGACGAGACGGGCCGCGAGGTTGCGAGCCGGCTCGAGCGCACGTACGGCCGGGACGCCTACGACGAGCGGATTCCCGTCGATATCGAGATCCTTGCCCGCAAGTTGCAGGCCCGCGTTGATCCGTTCGAGAGGCAGCCGCAGGCGGAGCCTGGAGCGGCGATTAAGTAGGAGGGCGGGGGGCATCGACGCCCCGTCGATCGGATGGAGACCCAACCACGACGCGCCGTGAAGCTGGGGAACGGCCCTCGAAACGGCCGCGTACAGGGCATAGCCGTGGTCTATGGGCACCGATCTACCACTGATCGCGAAAGTCAGATCCACGAACGGGCCGTCTGCCTGATCTGCCGTCTTGCTGCGCATCTACACCCCCAACCCTGTTGGTTTCCAGGCTCGCCAGACCGGCCTGCGACCCGGCGATTCCAGAGTATCGATTGAGGCAAATGCCGGGCAGGCCGCCTGTAGTTTAGAGGCCCCCCGGGACAGATAGTGTCCTTCTGCCTCCGGTGGCTGGGATCTCTCCGCTCCGCGCACACGCTCAATCCGGTTCCGGCCCCCGAAGAAGCCGACCCCCGGGGCCCTGGCGGCGCCGTCAGTGGCAGTGCGTGGACGAGGCGCGGCCCCGCACGCTCGTGCCGTCGGCGAGCGCGCAGTCGAGCTCGAGGGAGATCCTGTAGTCCCTCACGTCGTTGATCGTCAGGCCCGTCCCCTCGAGCGAGAAGTGGAACGCCGCGCACTCGGTCCGGCGGAGGACGACGCTCCTACCGAACTGGTCGCCCGCGTCGAAGATACGCGCCGCCGGGCCCTCGAGCGGGTCGACGACGAGCCGGACGACGAGGCCGGAGCCCGCGCCTTTGAAGTCCGCGCCGAGGAACTGCTGCAGGTCCCCCGCGGCGCACTCGGTCGGCGCGACGGTGGCGTCCCCGAAGAGCGGCGAGGTGGTCGGCGAGGGGGTGCCGGCAGGAAAGGGCGTCGTCATCCCGAACGGCGCCCACC
>JAGOBQ010000135.1 GCA_017999215.1 Thermoanaerobaculia bacterium | reverse complement strand
AGCGCTCGCCGTGGTCCTGCCGCCGCTCGCACCGTGGCTCCTGCCGTCGGCCGCGGCGCGGCTGGCACGGGCCGGGCGCGAGATGACGAGCCCGGCGGCCGCCTTTCCGCTCGCGGCCGCCGTCCTCCCTTTCGCGACGTTCTTCGGACTCGTCGGAGGGGGGATCGGGTCGGCCCTTTCGGCCGCGACGGCGCTCGCCTTCGTCGTGCTGCCCGCTCTCGGCCTCGTCGCCGGGGCGACGGCCGGCCGGCGGCGCGAGGAGCTCGCCTGGCTCTCGGCCGCGGTCGCCGGGATCGGAGCGCTGGGCACGGTCCTGGCCTTCACCCTCGCGGAGGGAGCCGACCCGGGGGCCATCCTCGCCACACGTTTCGACGCGGCGCGGCCCGAGCTCCTCGGCTTCTACCGGAACGCGGGGTGGTCCGAGGAGACGCTCGCGGCGACGGGTGCCGCGTTCGACCGGCTCCGCGACCTCGTGGCGTGGCAGCTGCCGGGCCTCCTCCTCTCGGCCTGCGTCCTGCACGGAGCGCTCCTCGTCTACGCCTTCGGCCGTCGCGCGGGGCTGGACGCGGCGCCGCTCGAGGCCGGATCGTTCGCGACGTTCCGGACCCCTCTCGCCGCCGCCGCGGCTTTCGTCCCGGCGGGCGCGCTGGCCGCCCTGGCCGACGGGGCCGTCGCCCGTGCGGCGACGACGGTCCTGATTCCCCTGGGCGTCTTGTTTTTCCTCCGGGGGATGGCGATAATCCGCGCTCTGCTCGACAGGGGGCGTGTCAGCCTCCTGATCCGAGCGCCGGTGTACGTTCTCGCCGTCCAGATGCCGATACCGGTCCTCGTGGCCATCGGCGGGCTCCTCGACGAGTTCCTCGACTTCCGCGGGAGGTTCCCCCGGAAGGAAGAGAGCGGCGGCGAAACGGGAAGAAGGGAGTAAGCGGAACATGTCCGACGTGAAAGTGATCCTGACCGACGAGGTGCGCGGCCTCGGCAACCGGGGCGAGGTCGTCTCGGTGGCGGCCGGCTACGCCCGCAACTTCCTCCTTCCCAAGGAGCTCGCCTATCTCGCCACGCCCGGCAACGTGAAGCGGCTCGAGCAGGAGCGGAAGCGTTACGACGTGGCCCAGGCGAAGGAGAAGGAGTTCGCGGCGACCATCGCGAAGGCCTTCGAGGGGCTGACGGTCACCATCCGCAAGAAGGCGGGCGAGAACGACGCCCTCTACGGCTCCGTCACGGCCGCCGAGCTGGCCGAGGCGCTCGAGGCGAAGGGGATCACGGTCGACCGCCGCCGGATCGAGCTCGACGAGCCCATCAAGAGGCTCGGCGCGCACACCGTCCACGTCCGCCTGCACCGCGAGGTGATCGCGGCGCTGAGCGTCGAGGTCGTCGCGGCCTGAGCTTCCCGCCCGGACCGTTCCGAAGTCGAAAGCCCCGCGGGAGCGGGGCTTTCGTGCGTCTGACGGGACGGGTTCGAGACCGCGTCCGCGGTCAGCCCGGCGGGCCGCTCTCCCCGAGGGAGCGCGGCAGCCCCGCCTTCCCGGGCGGTGGCGCGTCGTCGACCCGCACCTCGGCGCCGACCGGCTCCCCTCGCTTCGGGGAGTAGACCGCCTTCTGGAGGTAGTGGGGAAGAGTCGACACGGCGTGCGGCCGCTCGCCGCACAGCTCGGTCGGCTGCGTGCCGTTCGCGAACGCTCCGAGGACGACGCGACGGCAGTCGGGCGTCGCCCGGTAGCCGGTCGCGAGGTCGAACGGGACGAAGACGACGCCCTGGGGGACGTCGTAGTCGTCGGAGGGCTTCACGAGGCCGGCCTCCTTCATGCGGGTGACGATTCCCATCCAGATCGGAAGGGCCGTGTCGCCTCCGGTCGACCTCGCGCCGAGGCTCTTCTTCGCATCGTGGCCGACCCAGACTCCGATCGTGTGCCGCGGCGTCACGCCGACGAACCACGCGTCGGAATGGTCGTTCGTCGTCCCGGTCTTCCCGGCCACTTTCAGGCCGAGGGCGCGCGCCCGGGCCGCCGTCCCCCGCTCGGTGACGCCCGCGAGCATGTTCAGGAGGACGTAGGAGGCGGCGGGGGAGGTGGCCTCGCTCGGGTCGGCCGGGTTCTCCTCGAGGAGGACTCCCTCGGAATCGCGGACCCGCTCGACGAGCCGCGGGCGGAAGAGGAGGCCCTGGTTCGCGAAGACGGAGAACGCGGCCGTCATCTCCATCGGCGTCACCTCGAACGAGCCGAGGGCGAGAGAGGGATACGCGAGGAGGTTCTGCCGGATGCCGAGCCGGCGCGCCGTCTCGATCACCTTCCGCGTCCCGACGAGGAGGTCGACGCGGACCGCCGGGACGTTGATCGAGTTCTCGAGGGCGTGCTGATAGGTGAGGATCCCGCCGTAGCTCCGGGTGTAGTTCTGCGGCCGCCACGGAGGCTGCCGCGGGTCGATCGTGATCGAGATCGGCGAGTCGAGGACGGTGTCCGCCGGGGTGAAGCCGGCCTCGATGGCGGTCATGTAGACGATCGGCTTGAACGCCGAGCCGACCTGCCGGAGGGCCTGGACGGCCCGGTTGAACTTCGACCGCGAGAAGTCGTAGCCGCCCACGAGCGCCCGGACCGCGCCCGTCCCGTTCTCCAGGACGACGACGGCCCCTTCGACGACCGGCTCCTGCCAGACGATCGTCTCCTCGCGCCCTTTCTCCTCCTCGATCCGCTCGACGAGGACGACGTCGCCGCGCTTCACCGCCTTCGCCGGGCTCTCGGCGCGGGTGAAGCGGAACGCGCGCGCGGGAAGGGTGAAGCGGCGGTCCGCGACGCGCAGCTCCGCGCCGCTCTTCGTCGCCGAGAGGACGACGGCCCGCTCGGCCCGCGGGTCCCGTCCCGGCGCGTCGGGCTCGTCCCATTCGGGGTCGCGGTACTTCTCCGGGTCGATCCCTTCGGCGACGAGGTTCCGGGGCCTGCGGAACGCGAAGCGGCGCTCGTGCCGCCGCAGGCCGCGCCGGAGCTCCTCCTCGGCCCAGGCCTGGATGCGTGGGTCGACCGTCGAGTCGACCCGCAGCCCCTGGCGATAGAGACCCCGATCGCCGTAGGTCTTCTCGAGGTACTGCCGGACCTCCTCGCAGAAGTAGGGCCCGATCGTCGCCTCGCGCGCGGAGCGGGAGAGGACGACCGGCTCGGCCTTCGCGGCGGCGGCCGTCGCGGCGTCGATGTACCCGACCTCGGCCATCCGGCGGAGGACGAGGTCGCGCCGCGACTTGGCGCCGGCGGGGTTCCGGACCGGGGAGAAGGCCTCGGGACGCTGGATGAGCCCGGCCAGCAGCGCGGCTTCCGTGAGCGTGAGCTCCCGGGCCGGGTGGTTGAAGAGCCAGGTCGATGCCGCCTCGACGCCGTAGTTGCCGTGGCCGAGGTAGACCTGGTTGAGGTACATGGTCAGGATCTGGTCCTTCGAGAACCTCTTCTCGATCTCGACGGTGAGGAAGACCTCGTTGATCTTCCGGGCGAACGACTTCTGAGGGGTCAGGAAGACCGACCGGGCGAGCTGCTGCGTGATCGTCGAGGCGCCCTCGGCGAGCCGTCGGGTCGCGAGGTCGCGGAGCGCCGCGCCGCCGATCCGGATGATGTCGACGCCGCCGTGGTCGTAGAAGCGGGCGTCCTCGGCGGCGAGGACCGCCTGCACGAGGACCTCGGGGAGCTGGTCCCTCGTGACGAGGAACCGCCGCTCGATCGCGAAGCGCGCCACGATCGAGCCGTCGGCCCCGCGGATCTCCGTGACGATGTCGGGCCGGTAGCTCGCGAGCTGCTCGACCTTCGGGACGCGGATGAGCCGCGACGCCGCCCAGCCGGCACCGACCCCGAGCCCCGCCGCGAGGAGGACCGGGAGGAGGAGGACGAGGAGCGCGGCGGCGCGACGCCCGTGCACGGGGGTATTCTCACATGCAGCTCCGCCCCTTTCCGGGCCGGAGGCACCGCGAGGAGGCAGAGGATGAGCAGCACCCCGCCCCCCCCGATCTCCCCGGGAGGCCCGGCAACGACCCGAGAGGAGAAGGACGCGCGGCCGGGCGGAGTCCTGAAGTGGGGCCTCGTCGGCTGCGCCGGCCTCTCGGTCCTCCTCATCGTCGGGATGGTCCTTTTCCTCCGGAAGGCGCCGCAGCTCATGGAGTCGCTCCTCGGCGCCACCGAGAGCCAGGTCGTCGGAGCGATCGCGGCCGACGTCCCCGCCGCCGACCGCGAGGCGTTCCGGACGGAGTACGCCGCGTTCGTCGAGGCAGCCAAGGCGGGGAAGGCGAAGCCGGACGAGATCCAGGGGCTTCAGAAGAAGATCGTCGCCTCGCTCGAGGACCGGTCGGTGACCGGGGAGGAGCTGAAGGGCCTGACGGATCACCTTCGCTCCATGCCGAAGAAGTGAGCCTCTTCGAAGTCGTCTCCGAGCTGACGCCGCAGGGGGACCAGCCCGCGGCGATCGAGGCGCTCGTCCGCGGCTTCCGGGAAGGGCGGGAGCAGCAGGTCCTCCTCGGCGTCACCGGCTCGGGGAAGACGTTCACGATGGCGAAGGTCGTCGAGGCTCTGGACCGTCCGACGCTCGTCCTGTCCCACAACAAGACGCTCGCCGCCCAGCTGTACCAGGAGTTCAAGCGCTTCTTCCCGCGGAACCGGGTCGAGTACTTCGTCTCCTACTACGACTACTACCAGCCCGAGGCGTACGTCCCGCAGTCCGACACGTTCATCGAGAAGGAAACCCAGATCAACGAGGAGATCGACAAGCTCCGGATCGCTGCGACCGCCGCGCTTTTCGAGCGGCGCGACGTCCTGATCGTCGCGTCGGTCTCCTGCATCTACGGCCTCGGGAGCCCCGAGTCGTTCGGCCGGATGGCGATCGAGCTGAAGACCGGGGCGCGCTACGGCCTGACCTGGTACCTGAAGCGTCTCGTCGAGGCGCAGTACGAACGGACGAGCCTCGACCTCGACCGCGGGACGTTCCGTGTCCGCGGGGACGTCCTCGAGATCCACCCCTCGTACGAGGACACGGGGGTCCGCGTCGAGTTCTTCGGCGACGAGATCGAGAAGGTCTCCCGGATCGACCTCCTCCGCGGGAAGGTCCTCGAGACGCTCGGGGAGTTCTCGCTCTACCCGAAGTCGCACTACGTGACGCCGGAGGAGGTGCGGCAGCGGGCCCTCGGCTCGATCGAGGCGGAGCTCGTCACGCGGGTGGCCGACCTGACGGCGCAGAAGAAGCTCCTCGAGGCGCAGCGGCTCGAGCAAAGGACCCGCTTCGACCTCGAGATGATGCGGGAGATCGGCTACTGCGCCGGCGTCGAGAACTACTCGCGGCACCTCTCCGGGCGGACCGCGGGCGAGCCGCCTCCGACCCTCCTCGACTATTTCCCGGCCGACTACCTGACGATCATCGACGAGAGCCACCAGACGATCCCGCAGCTCCGCGCGATGTACCACGGCGACCGGTCCCGGAAAGAGACGCTCGTCGAGTACGGTTTCCGCCTCCCGTCCGCGCTCGACAACCGGCCGCTCCGGTTCGAGGAGTGGCTCGAACGCGTCGGGCCGCGCTTCTACGTCTCGGCGACGCCCGCCGCGTACGAGCTGGAGCAGGCCGGGGGAGAGGTGGTCGAGCAGGTGATCCGCCCGACAGGCCTCGTCGACCCGAGGATCGAGGTCCGCCCGGTGAAGGGACAGGTCGACGACCTCCTGGGGCGCGTCCGCGAGCGGGCGGCGAAAGGGGAGCGGACCCTCGTCACGACGCTCACGAAGCGGATGGCCGAGGACCTCACGAGCTACTTCCTGGAGCTCGGCGTGCGGGCGCGCTACCTCCACTCCGACGTCGAGACGCTCGAGCGGGTCCAGATCCTCGGCGACCTGCGGCGCGGCGTCTTCGACTGCCTCGTCGGGATCAACCT
Organism: Thermoanaerobaculia bacterium; assembly: GCA_017999215.1. GTDB lineage: Bacteria > Acidobacteriota > Thermoanaerobaculia > UBA5066 > UBA5066 > UBA5066. Next base: position 3,185 of record JAGOBQ010000135.1, on the reverse strand, counting down.
CCTCCGGGAGGGGCTCGACCTGCCGGAGGTCTCGCTCGTGGCGATCCTCGACGCCGACAAGGAAGGGTTCCTCCGCTCGGAGACCGCGCTCGTCCAGACGGCGGGGCGAGCCGCGAGGAACCTGAACGGCCTCGTCGTCTTCTACGCGGACGTCGTGACCGACTCGATGAGGCGGGCGATGGACGAGACCGCGCGCCGCCGGGCGATCCAGGAGGCCTACAACGCCGAGCACGGGATCGTCCCGGAGACGATCGTGAAGTCGCTCGACTCGCCCCTCCTGAAGATGTCGAACCTCGACTACGGCGACTCTCCCGCGCTTCGGGCGGCCGGGAAGGACGCCCTGCGGGACGACCGCTCGATCGAGGAGGAGATCGCCTCCCTCTCGAAGAAGATGAAGGAGGCGGCCCGGGAGCTCGAGTTCGAGACGGCCGCGCAGCTGCGCGACCGGATCCGCGAGCTCCGAGGCCTGCAGGTCTTCCGCTGACGGGCGAGCCTCCGCACCGCGAAGTCGGGAACGGCCGGGCCGCCCCCGCCCCCTCCGCGCCGGCGCGGAGGGGGCCTCCGGACCGTCAGCGCTTCTCGATCTTCGAGGCCTGGACGACGCCGTCCGGGTTCCTCAGCCCCTCGACCTCGACGGTGTCGCCCACCTTCGGATCACCCTTCACGACGGTCCGGCTCGTCACGACGACCTTCGTCTCGCCGACGATCCAGACGCCGGTCGGGTGGCCCGGCGAGATGCTCTTCACGATGCCCTCGAACTCGACCTCGGTCCGCGCCGGGCCGGAGAGCATCGCCTTCGCGATGACGACGGCGAGCCAGGTGCCGTCGTCGAGCTTCTTCGCGAGGACGCCGACGCTGTCGCCCACGGCCGGGCTTCCCAGGACCTTCGTCTCCCCGTCGACGGCGAACGTCCGATCGGAGCCGCCGCCCTTCGGGGCGATCGACCAGGCCGTCGCCCCGATCGCCTTCACGACCCCCTCGAATCGCTCGAGCGTGACGGCGGGCGGAGGAACCGACTTCAGGATCGCGACGGCGAGAAGGGACCCGTCGGACTGGGGGCGGACGAGGACGTCGACGGTGTCGCCGACCTTCGGGGCGCCGGTGACCTTCGTCTCCGTTCCGACCTTCACCGTGAGCGTCGAGCCGTCGGGGACCGTGATTGTCCACGCGGCCTCGCCGATCGAGGCGACGGTCCCGTGAATCCGGCGAACCGAGTCCGAAGGCGCGCCGAGCCTCATGACCTTCGTCGCGAGGAGCACGCCGGCGTCCGCTTTCGCCTCCACGAAGACCATGTCACCGACCCTGACGTCCTCGAGCCCCTTCGATCCGATCCCCTCGAACGGCCCGCCGAAGACGGTCCGGTCGTTCACCTCCGAGGTGAATCCGAGGACGGTCAGGGTCCCGGCGTCGAGGTCGACGGAGCCGACCCTGCCGGAGAACGTGACGTCGGCCCGGTCCGAGAGGATGACCACGGTCGTCGCCCGGATCGGGGCGGTGGCCGGGTCGAGGAGGGCGAGGACGCGCTGACCCGCGGCGAGGGTGTCCGTCGTCGCGGAGAGTCCGTTGAAATACCGGACCGTGGCGCCGGTCGCGTCGAACGCGACGAGACCGTCGAGGAGGGTGACGATCGGCCCTCCGCCCGCGATCGGGACGTTCACGGAGGTGATCGTCCCCTCGATCGTCGCCTGGGGGCGCTCGTCGGGGGCGGGGACGCCCCTCATGTCGGCGGTGGCGGGCGCCGCGACGAGGAGCACCAGGGCGGGGATCAGGATCGAAGACCGGAAGAGCTTCATCGGCAACCTCGCTTGGGTCGGATACGGTTCCATCCGCCGGAATCGGTTTCGTCTCCCGTGGGAGTGACGGTTGCGCCGGAATCCTAACGCCTCGGTCCGGCAGGACGGGGTCCGACGCCGTGCGTTAGCATCCCGGGCGCGGGCGCCGGGCCGCCGCGGGAGCTGAATGACGACCTTCCTCGCCCAGATGTCCTTCACCTGGCTGGCTTTGTTCCCCATACTCAATCCGCCCGCGATGGCCCCGGTCTTCCTGGGGCTGACGAGCGCCGTGACGGACCGCGAGCGGAACCGCCTCGCCCTCCTGATCGGCGTCTACACGGCCCTCTTCCTGACGGTCCTCCTCCTCGTCGGGGGGTGGATCCTGAAGATCCTCGGGATCTCCATACCGGTCGTCGCGATCGCCGGCGGCATCCTCCTCTTCCACTCCGCCTGGCACATGCTGAACAAGGACCCGCGCGTTTCCGAGGAGGAGCAGGCCGAGATCCGCTCCTCGATGGAGAACAAGGCCTTCTTCCCCCTCACGATGCCCGTCACCGCCGGGCCCGGGTCCATGGCCGTCACCCTCAGCCTCGTCCCGCGCGGGCACATCCTGGAGGCCTCGACGCTCCTCGCCTTCCTCGCGACGGCGTGCGGCATCCTCCTGGCCGGCGCGACGGTCTTCGTCTTCTACCGCTTCAGCGGGCCGGTCATCCGGAGGATGGGCGACACGGGCGCCGCGACGATCAGCCAGATCAGCGCGTTCGTCCTTCTCGCGATCGCCGTCCAGATCGTCTGGGGGGGCGTGAGCGACCTCCTCGTCCAGACGTTCGAAGACCCGGCCTTCGCGGAGAGCTTGAAGGCCTTCGCGACCCGGCTTCGCTGAACGACCGCCTCAGCAGCGCGTCGGCGACCCCTCCCGCTGGTAGAACCAGCCGTTGACGGCGAGTGCGCCGAGCGCGACGACGGCCATCGCCGTGTAGGCCCAGGCGGGGCTCCCGAACCGCTCGATGCACCAGCCGAGGAAGAGGGGCGGGAAGAAGCCGCCGAAGGCGCCGACGCACGAGACGATCCCGATGACGGCCCCCGCTTCGCGCGGGTTGACGGTCGGGATGATCTTGAAGACCGAGCCGTTCCCGAAGCCGGACGCCGCGCAGATGACGAGGATCGTCGCGAAGAAGCCGTCGAACGACTCGGGGCGGAGGAACCGCGTCAGGCTGAAGCCGCCGACCGCCATGACGCCGATCGCGATCGCCGTCATCCTTCCCGCGCCGAAGCGGTCCGCGGCCCACCCGCCGGCGGGGCGCATCAGCGTCGCGACGAGCGGGGCGAACGGAGCGTAGAGGAGCGGGTTCGGGGCGCCGCCCGGGGCGTCGGCGAAGACGGACTGGATGATGAGGGGGAGCGAGGCCCCCA
>JAGOBQ010000671.1 GCA_017999215.1 Thermoanaerobaculia bacterium | reverse complement strand
CGTCCCCTTCTTCATCGCCTCGGCCCTGATCGCGAAAGACCCGAGCCGCTTCGGCTTCGACGTCGTCCCCGACCCCCCTCTGGAGTTCGACGTCGTCGAGGTCCCGCGTCCGGTCGCCCTCGCACGTGTCGCGCGGGAGATCGGGACGACGGTCGAGACCCTCCGCTCGCTGAACGGCGAGCTTCGCCGCCCGTCCACGCCACACGGCGTCGCCCGCTATCCGCTCCGCGTCCCGAAGGGGGCGGGCCCCGTCCTCGAGGCGCGGCTCGAGAGCATCCCCGCCGCACCGGAGGTCCGGGAGCGCCGGCTGAAGGTCCGGAAGGGGGAAACGCTCGCCCGCTTCGCGAAGAGGAACCACGTCACCGTCGCCGCGCTCCGGGAGGCGAACGGTCTCCGCCCGAACGCGAAGCTGCGTGCCGGCCAGCTCCTCGTGATCCCGGGCCGGTACTCGCCCCCCCGCACTCCCCCGGCGGACCTCGCCGAGGCCGCCGACGCACCGGTCCTCCCCGAGATGGAGCGCGGCGTGATCCGCGCCCTTCCGACCCCTTCGGCCGCCGTCGTCGACGCCGCCGCGCTGGGGGCCGACCTCAGGGGGGTTTCCGTGGCCCCGCTCCCGTCCGCGACGCTCCCGGCCGCCGTCGAAATCCCCCGGGACGGGTTCGAGACCGAGCGCGTCGCGCCGCGCCCGTCCGAGAACCGCGCCGCGGCGCGGACGAAGCCCGCGGCCCGAAGAGCGAAGCACACCGTCCGCAGGGGCGAGACGCTCTTCCGCATCGCGAGCCGCTACGGAGTCACCGTCGACGCGCTTCGCCGGGCGAACCGGATCGGCCGGGGGCACGTGATCCGGCCCGGCCAGAAGCTCGCCGTCCCCACGGCCACGCGCTGACCGGGTCGAGATGAGCGTCGCGAGGGCCTGGAGCGCCGCCCTCGTCGGACTCGAGGCCCGCCCGGTCGTCGTCGAGGCGGCGCTCGGGCTCGGGCTGCCCGGCCTCACGATCGTCGGCCTCCCCGACGCCGCCGTCCGCGAGAGCCGGGAGCGGATCCGCTCCGCGCTCCGTCAGATCGGCCTCCCCCTTCCCGGCCGGAGCGTCGTCGTCAACCTCGCGCCCGCCGACCTCCCGAAGGCGGGGACGCTCTACGACATCGCCGTCGCGCTCGCCGTCCTCGCCGCCAACGGGGACGTCCCTCCCGAGGGGCTCGCCGAGCTGACGTTCGCGGGCGAGCTCGCCCTGGACGGCGAGGTCCGGCCCGTCCCCGGCGTCCTCTCGATCGCGGAGTCGGCCCGGGCCGAGGGGCGATCCCGGATCGTCGTCGCGCCCCAGAACGCCGCCGAGGCGGCCTCGGTCCCCGGCGTGGTCGTCCTTCCCGCCCCTCACCTCGGCGCAGTCGTCGCTCACGTCGCGGGCCGGGAGCTCCTTCAGCCCTTCGTTCCGACGGAGGAGCCTCCCGCGACGGAGCCGGACGATCCCGACCTGGCCGAGGTTCGCGGCCAGGCCGTCGCCCGCCGGGCCCTCGAGATCGCCGCCGCGGGCGGACACAACCTCCTCCTCTTCGGGCCGCCGGGCTCCGGCAAGACGATGCTCGCCCGCAGGCTTCCGGGAATCCTCCCGCCGCTGTCGCCGGAGGAGTCGCTGGAGACGACGCGGATCTGGAGCGCGGCGGGGCGTCTTCCGCCCGGTTCGGGGCTGCTCCGGACGCGCCCGTTCCGCTCCCCGCACCACGGTGCGTCGGCGCCTGCCCTGGCGGGAGGAGGTCCCGACCCGCGGCCCGGAGAGCTCTCCCTCGCCCACCACGGCGTCCTCTTCCTCGACGAGCTGCCGGAGTTCCGCCGGGACGCGCTCGAGGCGCTTCGCGAGCCCCTCGAGGAGGGCATCGTCCGCGTGACGCGCGCGAGCGGCAGCCGTTCCTTCCCCGCGCGCTTCCTCCTCGTGGCCGCGATGAACCCTTGCCCCTGTGGATTCCGGGGAGATCCTCGAAAAGAGTGCACTTGTTCCGAGCACGACCTGGCCCGCTATCGACGGAAGATCTCGGGCCCGCTCCTCGACCGGATCGACCTCCACGTCGAGGTGCCGGCGCTTCCCTCCGCCGACCTGGACTCCGGCATCCCGCCAGAATCTTCCTCCCGGGTCCGGACGCGAGTCCTCGCGGCGCGCGAGCGGCAGGCGGAGCGGACAGGCGACAGACGCCTGACGAACGCGGCGCTCACTCCCGGGCGCCTGAAGGCCACCGGAGCCGTCCTCCCGGAGGCCTCCGCGCTCCTCTCCCGGGCGATGGACCGGCTGGGCCTCTCCGCGCGCGGCCACCAACGGGTCCTTCGCGTCGCGAGGACGATCGCGGACCTCGAGGGCTGCTCCTCGACCGGTCCGGCGCACGTCGCCGAGGCGCTCCGATACCGGGCCGCGACGCCGGCACGGACCCACTGAACCACAGCAAGTCCTCCCCACTCAGAGACTTCGTCCCGGAAAACTTTCGCTTGACGGGAGACGTCGGGTCGATAGACTTCCGTGCGGCTCGTCACAAAGCCTGGGGGGCTCGACCGGTCT
>JAGOBQ010000134.1 GCA_017999215.1 Thermoanaerobaculia bacterium | reverse complement strand
GAGATCGCCGAGGAGGAGCGGATGAAGCACGGGCCGGGCGCCTGGTTCGTCTCCACCGGCTGCTTCGTCTGCCACTCGGTCTCCTCGCTCGGCGTCAAGAGCGCCGCGCAGGTCGGGCCCGACCTCTCGACCGCCGTCGAGGACACGCAAAGCCGCTTCGGCAAGACCGTCGACGACTTCATCCGCAACCCGACCGGGACGATGTCCGTCGTCCTGTCGCGCCAGATCATCCTGACCGACGCCGAGAAGGAGGTCGCGATCCAGAAGCTGCGCGAAGCCTTCGCCGAGCACCAGAAGCAGAAAGCCGCGGCCGCCGCGGCCCGCTGATCGAGCCCGGAGGCCGCGCGCCGATCCCGCGCGGCCGCCGCTCACCGCACCGACACCGATTCGCCTCCGGCCGCGGCCGGGGGCCGCAAAGGGAGAAGGAGGGGACCAGATGACGGAAAAGAAGAAGAGCGTCCTGACGTGGGGCGTCCTCGGGGCCATCGTCGTGGCCGGCGTCCTCGCCGGGCGCTGCGCCCCGTCCGGGCCGAAGGGCAAGAAGGCCCCCGCCGCGTCGTCGGACATCGCCGTCGCGGCGCAGAAGACCTACGTCGCCCCGGGCGACCTCGACGAGTACTACTTCTTCGCCTCGGGCGGCCACTCCGGGCAGATGTACGTCTACGGCGTCCCCTCGATGCGGCACCTCTCGACGATCCCGGTCTTCACCCCCTACCCCGCCACCGGCTACGGCTTCGACGACGAGTCGAAGGCGATGCTGAATGGCCTGACCTGGGGCGACGCGCACCACCCCGCGCCGTCCGAGACGGCCGGCGACTACGACGGGCGCTGGCTCTTCATCAACGACATGAACGGCCGGATCGCCCGGATCGACCTGCGCGACTTCAAGACGAAGCAGATCCTCGGACCCGTCGCGAACGTCTCCGGAAACCACTCCGGCGCCTACGTCACGCCGAACACCGAGTACGCCATGATGGGGTCGCGCTTCTCGGCGCCCATCCCGAAGACGACCGCGGTCGCGATCGACAAGTACGCCTCCGAGTACAAGGGGATCCTGGCCGCCATCAGGATCGACCCGAAGAGCGGCGAGATGTCGCTCGGCTGGGAGATCGTCACGCCGCCGTTCAACTGGGACCTCGGCGACGCCGGAAAGAAGGTCTCCGAGGGGTGGATGTTCTGGACCTGCTACAACTCCGAGCGGGCCACCGGCAAGCTCGAGGTGACCGCCTCGCAGGCCGACCGCGACTACATCGCCGCCGTCGACTGGAAGGCCGCCGAGAAGGCCGTCGCCGAGGGTAAGGGCGAGATGATGGGCGGCGTCAAGGTCCTCGACCCGAGGAAGGTCCCCGGCCTCATGTACCTGATGCCGTGCGGCAAGTCCCCCCACGGAGTGGACGTCTCGCCCGACGGCAAGTACATCATCGGCTCCGGCAAGCTCCAGGGCGTCACGACCGCCTTCAACTTCGAGAAGGTCCAGACCGCCATCCGGAACAAGGACTTCTCGGGCGAGGAGGACGGGATCCCCGTCCTGAAGTACGAGTCGATCAAGGACGCCGAGGTCGAGGTCGGCCTCGGCCCGCTCCACACGCAGTTCGACGGCGACGGCTACGCCTACACGTCGCTCTTCGTCGACTCGGCGATCGCGAAGTGGAAGCTCGGGACCTGGGAGGTCGTCGACAAGATCCCGATGTCCTACTCCATCGGCCACCTCTGCGCGGCCGAGGGCGACACGGTGAGCCCGGACGGCAAGTACCTCGTCGGCCTCAACAAGCTCTCTCACGGCCGGCACCTGAGCGTCGGCCCCTCGCAGCCCGAGTCGTCGCAGCTCGTCGACATCTCCGAGGAGAAGATGAAGCTCCTCTACGACGCCTTCACCGAGCCCGAGCCCCACTACGCCGTGATGATCAAGGCCGACAAGCTCAAGCCGATCGAGGTCTACCCCAAGGAGGAAAACAAGCACCCGCTCGCGATCTGGGACGTCAAGGACGCCGGCGTCACCCGCACCGGGACCGAGGTCCTCGCGAAGGTCGTCCTCGTACGGTCGACCATCACGCCCGAGTACATCGAGGTGAACCAGGGAGACACCGTCAGGATCGCGATGACGAACATCGAGCAGACGACCGACGAGCTCCACGGTTTCGGCCTCCTCGACTACAACATCAACATCGTCGCCGACCCGGGCGAGACGAAGGTCGTCACGTTCAAGGCCGACAAGCCCGGCGTCTTCGCCTACTACTGCACGAACTTCTGCTCCGCGCTCCACCAGGAGATGCAGGGCTACCTCGTCGTCAAGCCGAAGGGCTGACGCCTCTCTCCCGGGGAGGGGCGGCGCCACCCGGCGCCGCCCCTCCCCTCGCCCCGCCCGATCGTCCGCGGCCGTTCCCGGGGGTGCGGCCCGGCCCGGTTCCCGGACCCCCGACCGAGGGCACCGACATGCGATCGCTCCTGGAAAAGAGCAACCGTCTCCTCGAGCAGCCGATCGGCCTCAGGCCCAGGCTCCTCCTCGTCGCCGCGACGATCTGCCTCCTCGGGGCGTACCTCTTCCCGCTCTGGAACCTGACGATGTTCGCGCCGCAGTACCAGGACGGCCTCCGCCTCGACATCTACAGCTACAAGTTCGAGGCCGGGAACGACGGGCAGGACATCAAGGAGATCAACGTCCTGAACCACTACATCGGGATGAGGGATCTCGAGCCGGAGGACTTCACCGAGTTCAAGTGGATCCCGTTCGTCGTCGGGATCATGGGCCTCCTCTTCCTGCGCGCCGCGGTCTTCGGGCACATGGCCCACGTCCTCGACGTCCTGGTCCTCTACACCTGGTTCGGGCTCTTCTCGCTCTGGTCCTTCGGCTACAAGATGTACCGCTACGGGCACGACCTCGACCCGAAGGCGGCCATGAACGTCGAGCCGTTCATGCCTCCCCTCTTCGGCGGCAAGCAGCTCGCGAACTTCGAGGTCTTCTCCTATCCCCAGGCGGGCTCCTACGCCCTCGCCGTCGCGATGCTCTTCCTCGCCCTGGCGTTCTTCTTCGGGTGGCGCGAGTCGCGGAAGCCCGCGACCTGACGTGCGCGAAGCCTGACGTGAGAGCCCCGGCGACCGCCGCGATCCTCCTCGTTCTCGCCGTTCCGGCGCGGGCCGAGGAGATGGTCCCCGTACTCCCGGGCACCCTCGAGGGGCGGCCCGCGCCGCGCGACACCTCGCCGCTGCAGAAGATCGTGGACGCCGCGCCGCCGGGCGCGACCGTCGAGATCCCGGCGGGGAGCTACGAAGGCGACCTCGTCCTCGACCGCCCCGTGAAGCTCGTCGGCCGCGGGCGCCCCCTCCTCCTCGGCTCCCGGTCCGGGAGCGTCGTCCGCGTGAGGGCCCCGAACGTGACGATCGAGGGGTTCGACATCGACGGACGGGAGGGGGGCGACCTCGGCAAGGACTCCGCCGGAGTCCACACCTCCGCGCCGGGCACGACGGTCCGCTCCTGCCGGATCCGGGGCTCCCTCTTCGGCGTCTACGTCCGGGAGGCGAACGACGTCTTCGTGGAGGAGTGCGAGATCCGGGGCATCCCCGGGAAGGCGCCCGGCGAGAAGGGCTCCGGCATCCACATCTGGAACACGGTCGGCTTCCGCTTCTCGAGGAACGCCATCGTCGACGTCCGCGACGGCTTCTACATCCAGTCCTCGAGCCGCGGGCTCGTCGACGGGAATCGCGCGTCGGACCTGCGCTACGGAATCCACTACATGTTCTCGGACGACAACGTCTTCGAGGACAACGTCTTCGAGAACGGGGCCGCCGGGAGCGCCCTGATGTACTCGAAGAGGATCACGTTCCGGCGGAACCAGTTCCTGAGGAACCGGGGCTTCGCCTCCGTCGGGCTCCTCTTCAAGACGTGCGACGACGTCGTCGCCGAGGGGAACCTCCTCGCGGACAACGCGCGCGGCGTCTTCTTCGAGGACTCGTACCGGAACGTCTTCCGCGGGAACGTCGTGGCGTCGTCCGACACGGCGATCGTCCTCTTCGCCGGGTGCGGGCAGAACCGGATCACGGGGAACTCCTTCGTCGGGAACCTCACGCCGCTGACGCTCGTCGGGAAGACGACGGACACCGTCTTCGACGGCAACTACTGGTCCGAGAACCGCGAGCCCGACCTCGATGGCGACGGCCGCTCCGACCGGCCGTACCGTCTCGGGAACGTCTTCGACCACTTCCGCGGGAACCTCCTCGCAGCAGACCTCTTCGCCCAGAGCTTCGCGGCCGGGGCGATCGGCGTGGCGGAGGAGACCTTCCCCGTCCTGCGCAAGCAGATGGCGATGGACAACTCCCCTCTCGCCCGTCCGCCCGCCCTCCCCGACGTCCCGCGCGTGAAGCGGGTGGCGCGAGCCGCGCACGTGCCCGCCGTCGCCGCCTCCTCCCTCACGTTCCTCCTCGGCTCGGCGCTCCTCGTCCTGGGGCGACGTCTCCCGGCGGCATGAGAGAGTGGAAGCGATGATCCGTTTCGACGCCTTCGGCAAGTCGTACGGTCCGCAGGTCGCCGTCCGCGACGTCTCGCTCGAGGTCGGCGCCGGCGAGGTCGTCGCGCTCCTCGGACCGAACGGCTCGGGGAAGACGACCTGCCTCAAGGCGGCCGCCGGCCTCATCCACGCCACCTCCGGACGGGTCCTCGTCGACGGGCGCCCGGCCTCGGAGCCCGCCGCCCGCAGGGGCCTCTCGTTCCTCCCCCAGAAGGTCGCCTTCCCCGACGCCCTGACGGGACGCGAGGTCGTGGAGTTCTACCGGCGCCTCCGCGGCGTCCCCGCGCCGCGGACGGCCGAGGTCCTCCGCTTCGCGTGCCTGAACGGGGCCGCCGCCCGCGCCGTGTCGACCTACTCGGGCGGCATGGTCCAGCGCCTGGGCCTCGCGGTGGCCGCGCTTCCCGACACGCCGCTCCTTCTCCTCGACGAGCCGACGGCCGCGCTCGACCCCGAGGGGCTCTCCGCCTTCTACGCCCTCGTCGAAGGACGCCGGCGCGAGGGGAGGACGATCCTCTTCACGTCGCACCACCTCGGCGACGTCGAGCGCCTCGCCGACCGCTTCGCCGTCCTCGTGGAGGGGAGGCTCGTCGCGCTCCTCTCGGCCGCGGAGCTCGCGCACCGGCTCGCCGACCGGGGCCTCCTCCGCCTCCGCCTCGACCGCGCCCCGCAGGACGTGCTCGCGGAGGTCCGCACCGCCTGCCCCGGCGCGTCCGCCACGGAGCAGGAGCTCCTCCTTCCGGGCCCGGCGTCCGCCCGCCCGGCGTACCTCGAGGCCGTCCGCACGACGGGCGCGACGGTCCTCGCTCTCACTTCCGACGAGGGGCGCCTCGACGCCCTCTACACCGAGCTCGTGGGAGGCCCGCGATGAGATCCGCGCTCCGGATCGCAGCCGCCGTTTCGCTCGCCCTCCTCTCCGCCTGCGGGGGTGGCGCCGACGGCCCGGTCCCCGTCGACACCAGGAACGACGCCTGCGCCTGGTGCCGGATGTCGGTCTCCGACCTCCGCTACGCCGCCCAGCTGACGGCTCCCGGCCACGAGCCGAAGCTCTTCGACGACGCCGGCTGCCTGCGAGACTGGCTGAAGGAGCCGCGGGAGGCCGCGGCGTGGACCGCGTGGCTCTCCGACCACCGGACGAAGGAGTGGGTGAGGGCGACGGACGCCGAGGTCGTGCGGAACCCGGCCGTCCAGACGCCGATGGACTCCGGGCTGTTGGCCTGGGCGAACGCCGCCTCGCGCGAGCAGGATCCGGCGGGAAAGGGCGGCACGCCCGTACCGATCGCCGAGGTCATCGGCCCGTTCGCCCCGGGGGCGAAGTGAGCGACTCTTCGTTCGTCCTCTGCGCCCGGCAGGAGCTCCTTCTCGCGATCCGTTCGCGCTGGACCCAGATCTTCGCCGTCGTCTTCGCCGGCCTCGCACTCGCGGTGGCCGTCGCCGGATACGCTCTCTCGGGAGGGCACGGCGTCCAGGACTTCGCGCGGACGTCGGCGTCGCTCGTCCAGCTCGTCCTCCTCCTCGTCCCCCTCTCCTCGCTCCTCATCGGCGTCCTTTCCCTGGCGCCGGAGCGGGGAGCGGCCGAGCTTCTCTTCTCGCAGCCGGTCTCGCGGACGTCGATCCTCCTCGGGCAGTCGACCGGGCTCTGGGCCGCGCTCACGGCGGCGCAGGCGATCGGCTTCGGCGCCGCCGGGACGGTCGTCTTCTCCCACCGCGGGAGCGACGGCCTGGGGGGCTTCGCCCTCCTCTTCGCCGGCTCCTCGCTCCTGACGGCCGCATTCCTCGGCCTCGCCGCGCTCCTGTCGGCCGGGGCGATCGGCCGCCGCCGGACGCGCGCCCTCGCGCTCGCCCTCGTCGTCTGGTTCGTCGCCGTCGTCCTCCTCGACGTCGCGGCCCTGGGCGTCGCGTCGGTTCTCAAGTCCGGGACCGCCTCGCGGGTCCTGATCGTCAGCGTCCTCGTGAACCCCGTCGGAGCGCTCCGGACCGGCGCGCTCCTCGCGCTCCAGGGGACGACGGCGTTCGGCTCCGCCTCGCTCGCGTTCCTTCGATTCACGGGCGGGACGACCGGGGCGTTCGTCCTCCTTTCCGGATCGCTCCTCGCCTGGACGGCGATCCCGTTCGCGCTCGCCGCGCGGAGACTCTCCCGGACCGACCTCTGAGGGTCGGCCCGCAGCAGCGCCGGCGTCTCGACGACCGCCCGGTTCCCGGCTATCGTCCCCGTCGGAGGCCTCCATGAAGTACGCACCTCTCGCGGCCGCCGCGGCGGCGGCCTGGCTCCTGCTTTCGAACCCGGCCGTCGCGTCGGGAGCCGCCTACCGGAGCGTCCTCTACCCGGTCGCGGGAAACGAGGGGTCCTCCGGCGACCGCGAGGCGGGCGCGAACGGGGCGTTCTGGATTCCCTCCTCCGCCTACGACAACCCGACCGGAGGCTGGAAGCCGATCGTCCATCGGCTCGACCCGTCCGGCACCGTGACGACGTGGGCGCTCGACCCGGTGGCCCGGTCGTTCTTCCCGGTCGCCGTGCGCTGGCACTCCGCGGGTGGCCGGGCGACCATCCTCGTTCCGCTCGGAACGGAACAGAGGGCCCTCGTCTACACGCTCGACCCGGCGACGGGCGGCGCGACGCGGACGGAAGTGCCGTTCCTCGCGCGATCGCTTCGGCTCGACCCGCTGGACGGTTCCCCCTGGATCGTCGGGAGGGACACGGTCGCCCGGCTCTCCGGGGGGACGCTCCAGACCTGGACGATCTCCGGCGTCGTCGAGGCCGCGGGACGTTTCGACGCCGGCGGCCGGCTCTGGCTCGCGACGGAGGGCGGCGTCCTCCTCTCGATGACGAGGGACGGCGCCCTGGCGAGCTGGGGTCCAGGCTCGTCTCCCGGATCGCTCCTCACCGTCGACGAGAGCGGCACCGAGCTCTGGGGCGTCGACGGAGCGCGGGACCGCCTCGTCCGCTTCCGCCCGTCGACGGGCGAGCGAACCGCCTGGCCCCAGGTCCGGCCCGTCTCGAACTGGGCGGGCCTCGCGGTCTCCGGCGGGTCCGTCGCGCTCGCCGCGTCGTACGGTCCGCACGTCCTTTCGGGGGCGATCGCGGACCTCGCGGGCGGGGCGACCACCGTGGCCTCCTCCGCTCCCGCGGACGCCGGGACACCGGCGAGCACGCCCGCACCCGCCGTCGCCGTGACGACGACCCGATCGGACTCGACGGCGTCGTCCACGGCCCGGACGCTTCAGGCGCCGCTCGACGCCGGCCGCGCGCTCTTCACGACGAGCGGCGAGGCGTACCGCTCCCTCCTCTGGGCCGGCGGCGGCACGTTCCTCGTCGCCACGGACGGGGTCGAGCTCTGGACCCCGATCGAGGCCGGCGCGCCGTTCTCCACGCGCCAGGTCCTCCCGGTCGCCGTCGAAGTCCGGCCGAACGACCCGACCCGGAACTTCTTCACCGAGGTGACGGTGGCCAACCTCGACGCGGAGCGGGACGTCCTCCTCACGCTGACCACGTCGACCGCGGTCCACGCGCTCGCGATCGACCTCCCCGCCGGGACGTCGCGCGTCTTCCCGAACGTCGTGGAGACCTTCCGAGACCTCGGCCTGGCCTACCTCCCGCCGGGCGAGACCGTGGCGGGGACGCTCGCCGCCGAGTTCCGGAGCGGCTCCGGGAGCCTCGCGGCGCGCGTCTTCACGCGCTTCCCCGACGGCTCGACGACCGGCCTCGGATTCACCTCCCTCGACGCGGCGCGCGAGGCGCGCGTCTTCCGGAAGGCGCTGAACGGCCTGAAGAACACCGCCGGGTTCCGTACGAACGTGGCGGTCGCGAACCTCTGCGGCCTCGAGGGGCCGTGCGCGACGCTCGACCTCTCCGCCGACTTCTTCGACGACGCTACCGGGACCGCCGTCGGCACGGCGACTCTCCAGGTGCCGCCCGGACAGTGGCGGCAGCTCGACGCGCCTCTCGCCGGCTTCGCCGGCGCCGTCGGCGAGACGTTCTCCGTCGTCTTCGTCCCGTTCTCGGCGGCCGCGACGGCCTACGACGCCTACGCGACCGTCGTCTCGAACGCGAACCAGGATGCCGCCTTCGTCCGGGCCACCCCGTCGGAGCGCGCGTCGAACCTGACGCTTCCGGTGATCACCGACGCGGGAGGGATCGACACGCGCTTCACGTCCGAGCTCGCGCTGACGAACACGACCGGCGCCGCCGCGACGGCCGACGTGACGTTCACCTCGGCGAAGTCCGGGAACGTCGTGTCCGAGACGCTCCAGCTCGCCTCCGGCCTCGGCGTCCTCTGGCCGAACGCCGTCGGTCACTTCCGCGCGCTCTCTCCCGCCTCCGTCGAGGCCGACGACTACGGCCCGGTGCGGATCGCGTTCCGCGACTTCGCGAGCGGGTTCGCCTCGGTGCGAACGACGGCGTCGAACGGGACGGGTCTCGGATTCACGGCGATCGACCCGTTCGTCGAGCGGGCGAAGAGGACGAAGAGGATCGTCGGACTCGTCGAGAGCGCGCGCTTCCGAACGAACCTCGCCGTCGTCCACGCCGGCGCGACGGGCGCCGACCCGTCGGCGCCGATCACCCTGCGCGTCACCGTCCGCGACGCCGCGGGGATCGTCGTC
>JAGOBQ010000670.1 GCA_017999215.1 Thermoanaerobaculia bacterium | reverse complement strand
ATCGACGTGACGCCGCGGGAGGGGAAGTTCTACCGAGTGGAGCTGCTCGGGCTTCCGAACGGGCGCCGCTACGACGAGACCTACCGCTACGAGACGAGCGTCGACGGCGGGCCGCCGAGCGTCGTGACGACGAAGGTGACCCGGACCGAGGACGAGTTCGGGCTGTCGGCCCAGCTGGGCTACCGGTTCAAGGACACGACGCTCCGGGCGGGGCTCATCGAGTCGCGGGGAGGGTTCGCGATCGACCAGCACCTCCTGAAGGACCGCCTCCAGATCAGCGCCGAGGCGTGGGACTTCGGCCGGGACGAGGGAGACGCCCAGGTGAAGCTCTTCGGCCAGTGGCAGAGTCGCGGCGCGATGTTCTTCCGCGCCGGGGTCACGGACGTCATCAACCCGGCGGGGCGGTCGTTCTTCCTCGGCGCGGGAATCCGCTGGAAGGACGAGGACATCAAGACGCTCCTTCCGGCGGCGATCGGGATGCTCCCCTGATGGCCGAGTCGGCGCAGCGCGGCGCCCCACGCATCTTCGATCGCGCGGCGAGCGACGCGAGGTTTCCGCCCCGCTCAAGATAGGAAATCTCCACGCCTCAGGGCCGGTTGACGAAGATGAAGATCGTCTGATCAGAGTGATGCCATGCTGCCCATTAGCTGGCACTGCGGACGGGCATCGCCTACCTCCCACGTCTTACCGCCGGCGACGGTGGGACCTGCGGCAACTTCGTGATCGGCATGCGCCGCCGGTGCCGGTTCTCCGGGCTTCAGCCGCCGGATAATCGGCACCGCTCGACCGGCACGTCCCGTCCTGCCACTGGCATAGGCATGCGCGTAACACGCGCCAGCACAGACGCTTGTGGTCGATTGCTACTGTCCCGCTGACTCGGGCATCTCCCTTGCTATTCCAGTCGCGAGGCTATGGCGATGCTCAAGATCACCGAGGAGCCCGGCACCGAGGAAGTTCGAGTGAGACTCGAGGGTGACCTCACAGGAACGGGAGTTCACGTACTCGAAGATTTCTGGTCGACGTCGAGCTCGTCCTCGGCCAGCAGTTGCGTACTGTTCGACCTTTCCGGAGTCCGCCGGGTAGACGACGCTGGGCGTTTCCTACTCGCCCTGATTCACCACAGCGGAGCGCGAATGTGCGCCTCCGGCGTCGAGATGAGGGCGCTCGTCAGATCGATCTACCAGGACTGGCCGGTGTGCCACCTCGAAGGGCCTGGCTGGCGAGCTGTGGGATCGCCAGCGAAGCCGCATCGGTGACTGTCCTCGCCGTCGTGGGCACGACGCGCTGCGGCCGCGCACCTCAGGAATCGAGCAGGGGCCGAGTTGACGACGCTCGGCAGATCGACCGACCAGGACTCGCCTGTGCTCGGCGTCGACGGGAAGGGTTGGCGAGCGTTGGGTTCGCCAGCGGAGCCGTGTCAACGATCTTGTTCTTCGCGGCGGGTGCGACGTGCTGCTGTCCCACACCACGGGAATCGAGTCGGCCGCTCATCATCGAGGATAGTGCAAGCGCCAAAAGGCAGGCGCCGACACCCCAAAGTCCAGTGTGTAAGGGCAACACGCCGTCGAAGGTGGCGCCCCCAGCCCCCGATCGTGTGAACGGCGGAGGGGTGCGGTGAAGAAGGGCCCAGCCTCCTCGGGACGTGACGGTGCGGCCCGCCTTCTCGAGGCCGCCCGCGATTGTCTCGTCGAGGGGCGCAGCGAGACGGTGAGCGTTTCGGAGCTCACCTCGGACGCACGCGTCACCCGGCCGATTCTCTACTACTACTACGGTTCCAGGTCGGGGCTTCTTCAGGCCGCCGACTGGAGCCTCAACGCCGAGGGAGAGACCGCCCTCTGGCGGGCCGCAGCGCTCGAGGATTCGCTCGAGGAGCGGATCCGCCGAGTGTGCCGCGTCCTGGCGACGCACCGGCGCGTGCAGGCTCGCGCCATCGCAATCGTCGAGAGTCTCGTCTCCGACGGAGTCGTGAGCGGCGCGTTCGAGATCGTCGACATCAGGGGAGCGGCGCTTTCGCTCGTCGGTGCCGCCACGACCGCAAGCGCCCACACTCCTTCTCCAGCTGCACACGACATCGACTCCGCCCTCGCCGTCGTCTTTCAGGGCCTTCTCCGAAATCCGGAGGGCGTATTCCTGAGCGACGGGGCAGCCGATCGACGGGCGCTCGCGGTCCGACTCCGACGACTCGAATCCGAAGGACAGACAGGAATGGTGAAGAAGACATGAAGACCCGTCAGCATTTCGTACTCGATCCCCGGACCATCGCCGTGCTTGTGGCAGCAGCCATCGCCGTAGCCTGTGGGAGACCGCCCGCCGGTCCCCCGCAGGGTCCCGCGGAGGTGGGCGTCGTCACGATGGCCCTGGAGAAGGTCGTGCTGACGACCGAGCTCCCGGGCCGTACGTCGCCCTTCCTCGTCGCCGAGGTCCGGCCGCAGGTGAACGGCATCCTCCGCGAACGCGCGTTCGAGGAAGGCACCGACGTGAGGGTGGGCGCGCTCCTCTACCAGATCGACTCGGCCCCCTACCGGGCCGCGTACGAGCAGGCGAAGGCGTCGCTCG
>JAGOBQ010000669.1 GCA_017999215.1 Thermoanaerobaculia bacterium | reverse complement strand
CCCGGGACGGGGGTCCGGACCCGACTTCGTCTTCCCTGTCGCGCATGCAGACGGCGCGAACGGGCCGGTCTGGATAACGGACGTCTCGATCCTGAGCCCGGGACCAGCTCCGGCCACCCGTACCCTCGAGATCCATTACACGCCTCGAAGCGGGCTCCACTCGATCGCCTGGGCACAGCATTCCGTGCCCGCGCCAGGAAGCGTGGCGTTCCGGGATGCGACAGCCACGATGTTCCCGGGAAGCGACGTGATGACCCAGGGTTCGCCCACGGCCGGGAGCGTGCACGGGAAGTTCGTGAACGGTCCCGGCCTCATCACGACGCTCACGTACAACGACGCCGCGGCCGGCAGGTTCGGAGTCGGGATCCCCGCGTGGAGCCCCGCCGCGGCCTTCGGCGGCGTCGAACGGATTCCGGCGGTCCTCGCGGGGATCGAGGAGTCCGCCTCCACGAGGACGAACCTGACCGTCCGGAACATGAGCCCCATGAACCTCACGCTGACGCTGACCGGGATCGACGAGAACGGCGGCTGGCTCGGGACCGGCTTCTTCGAGCTCGCCGGAGGGGAGGAACGTCAGTTCCCGAGCGTCCTCCTCGACACGTTCGGGCTGAGCCCGCCCGCGACGAACGCCACCATCGTCCTCGATCACGTCCCTCCGCCGGGCACCGGTCCGAATGCGGGACGTTTCATCGCATACGCGACCTCGATCAACAACGGCACGGGAGACAGCGCCTACCTGCCGGCGCGTCCGCTTCCGGCCGGGGCCGCCGCGGTGGACACCGTTCTCGTCGACGAGGGACCGGGGGCCGTCCCTCGCCGCTGAGGGACGCTGTCCGCTGGCGAATGGTCGCGCGCCTCCTTCGGGAGGGGGTTCGAGGGAGTGAGCGAGCGAGCGAACGCTCGCCCGTCCGACGGCAGACGCCTGCTACTTCGACCGTGCGAGACGGAATCCCGCCCAGATCGGACCGGCATTCCTGAGGTAGGGATAGCGGAAGGCCGAACGCGACCAGGACATCGAGGAGTTCGTCCCGCCGCCCCTGAGGATCTTGTGGGTTCCGGTCGCCGGCCCCTTCGGGTCGGTCTTCGGCGACATCGACGCGTAGGGCTCGAACCAGTCCTCCACCCACTCGTTGACGTTCCCGTGGACGTCGTAGAGGCCGAACGGGTTGGGCTTCTTCATCCCGACGGGGTGCGGGGATCCGCCCCCGCACGTCCACATGTACTCGCGGTCGGACGGCAACCCGCAGGTGTCGGGGGAATCGAGTGCGTCCCCGAAGAAGAACCGGGTCTGCGTCCCCCCTCGGGTGGCCCTCTCCCACTCGGCTTCCGTCGGCATCCGAAACCTCGGCTCACCGAGGAGCACCCTCAGCCTCTCCAGGAATCCGCCCGGTCCGGCGATGTCGTCCCACGACACACGGTCGACGGCGCAATCGCCGCCGCAGCTCGGGAACCAGGTCGGGTTGGAGCCCATGACCGCCTGCCACTGCGCCTGGGTGACCTCGAACTTCCCGATGAAGTAGTCCGAGGAAAGCGTGACGGGATGCAGGAGCTCGTTCATGTTCACGCGACCCGGCTCGTTGGCCGGCGACCCCATCTGGAACGTCCCGGACCGAATCCGAACCAGGACCAGGGGCACTCCGCCGGGCAGGACATAGGTGATCTCGTCCGGGTCATCGACCTCGGGCGGGCTGTCCGGCGAGGCCAGGACCGCGTACGGATCCCCCGACATGTTGTTGATCACGGTTGCGTAGGACAGGACGGGCCGATCGCTCGAGAACTCGATCCAGACGTTCTCGGCCGTCGTCCCGCGAAGCCCGGGAAACTCGACGGCGTCGAGCGGCAGCTGACGGAACCCGCCCGGTTCCAGCGGTTCGAGGGTCCGGACGGCGAGGACGGCCACGCTGCCGCCGCGGTGGACGCTCACCGTCACCGTCGCAGGCTCGTCTCCCGGGTTCACGAAGACGATGTTCGTCCGGTCACCCGAGTCCCGCTTCTCGCTGACCATCACCTGGCCGATCGCACCCGCGAGCATCGCCTGCTCGGGAGGAATCGCCGGCAGCCACTGACCTGAGACCGCTCCGGTCCGGCAGGCGTTCACGTTGCTGACGGTCGCCCCGATGACGAGCGGGCCCGAGGTCTCGAATCGGATCGGACCGTACGCGCCGAGCTCCCGCGCGAAGAGCGTGGGGATGGCGTTCTCCAGGGAGACCTGATCGCGCCCCCTCACGACGAGCGGCTGCGCGTCGTGGATGGTTCCGCTCGACTGGTCGAAGAACCTCGCGTTCACCGTGATGGGGCTCGTCCCCTGGTTGAGAAGCCTCACGCGCGTCCGGTAGGTGGCGCCGTTCAGGCCGCCGGAAAAGGCCGACGAGAGGAGGACGTACTCCTCCGCCGCGGACGGCCGGGCCGGCTGCAGCGCGGCCGCGACCACCGCGAAGACGAGAACCCGAGCGCCCGCGCTTCTTCTCATGTGCGCCCTGCTTTCCGGAACCGTCGTCCCGCGCCGAAAGTCCGGTTCCGTCTCTCGTCGCACGCGCCGGTCTCCTGGCCCATCACGC
>JAGOBQ010000668.1 GCA_017999215.1 Thermoanaerobaculia bacterium | reverse complement strand
CTCGTCGCGGCGCGCGAGCACCGGGCCTTCCCCCGGACGCTCCCCGACTCCGACCGCCCCGCGGGACGCGACGCCCGGCTCCACGAGCGTCTCGCGACGTTCCTCGGCCTCTTCGGTGTCCTGCTGACCGTCTACCTCGTCTTCTAAGGCGTTCGCTCGGCGGCCGGCGCGCCCCCCCCCGCGACCCGCGGGTGGTCTTCGCGTTCTCCCACTAGGCCGGGGACACGCGCCGGGTCCATACTGATTCGGAGTCTCCGGACGTCGCGATGAGCTCCGGGCCCCCGGACTGAGGCCCTCGGAGGATCCCTCGCCCATGTGCATGCTTTCGTCCTTCGGGGCCAGGGGGTCCCGGAACGCGGCCCCGGGGGCGGGCCCGGTGAGACGCTCGTGAGGCCCCCGAGGCCGCGGCCGGCAGACGGAAGCGCTCCCCGCGGTCGAACCGCGATGCGCCCCCCGTCGGAGACGAAGAAGGCCGCGCCACCGCCCCCCACTCCGGAGACGGGCGGGCCGTTCCCGGTCGTCGGGGTCGGCGCCTCCGCGGGCGGGCTCGAGGCGCTCGAGGAGCTCCTGCGCCACGTCCCGGAGGGGAGCGGGATGGCGTGGGTCGTCGTCCAGCACCTCGACCCGACGCACGAGGGGATGCTCCCCGAGCTCCTGCAGCGCGCCACGTCGATGAAGGTCGTCCAGGTGCGCGACCGGACGCGGGTGAAGCCGGGGTGCGTCTACGTGATCCCCCCCAACCGGGACATGTCGCTCCTCCACGGCGTCCTCCACCTCTTCGAGCCGACGGCCCCGCGCGGACTCCGGCTCCCGATCGACTTCCTCTTCCGCTCGCTGGCCGCCGACCAGAAGGAGCGGAGCATCGGCGTCGTCCTCTCGGGGATGGGGGCCGACGGCACGCTCGGCCTGCGCGACATCAAGGAAGCCGCCGGGCTCGTCCTCGTGCAGGACCCGGCCACGGCGAAGTTCGACGCCATGCCCCGGAGCGCGATCGCGGCGGGCCTCGCCGACGTCGTGGCCCCCGTCCGGGAGCTGCCCGACCGAATCCTCGCCTACGTCCGGCACGCCCCTCTCCACGTCCGCACGGTCCCCGTCCCCGTCGAGGGGGACCGGAGCGCCCTCGAGAAGGTCGCCATCGTCCTGCGCAGCCGGACCGGGCACGACTTCTCCCTTTACAAGAGCAGCACCGTCCTTCGCCGCATCGAGCGGCGGATGGGGATCCACCAGATCGACCGGATCGCGACGTACGTCCAGTACCTGCAGAAGAACCCGCAGGAGGTGGACCTCCTCTTCCGGGAGCTGCTCATCGGGGTCACGAGCTTCTTCCGCGATCCGGCCGCCTGGGACCAGCTCCGGGACGAGGTCCTTCCTTCGCTCCTCGCGAGCTGCTCGCCCGGGAGCGTCCTCCGCGCCTGGAGCGCGGGCTGCTCGACCGGGGAGGAGGCCTTCTCCCTCGCCGTCGTCTTCCGGGAGGCCGTCGAGAAGGTCGCGCCGCGGGCCGACCTTCGGCTCCAGGTCTTCGCCACCGACCTCGACGCCGACGCGATCGCCCGCGCCCGCCAGGCGCTCTACCCGCCCGCCGTCGCGTCGGACGTCTCCGCCGAACGCCTGAAGCGCTTCTTCGTCCGGGAGGAGGGCGGCTCGTACCGAATCGGCAAGGAGATCCGCGAGATGGTGACGTTCGCGACCCAGAACGTCCTCATGGACCCTCCGTTCACGAAGCTGGACCTCCTCCTCTGCCGCAACCTCCTCATCTACCTCGGGCCGGAGCTCCAGAAGAAGCTCCTGCCGCTCTTCCACTACTCCCTGAACCCGGGCGGCATCCTCTTCCTCGGCGCCGCCGAGACGGCGAGCGGACAACCGGGCCTCTTCACGCCGGTCGCGGGAAAGACCCGGCTCTACCGGCGAGGGGCGGCCCTCGTCCCGCTCGCGACGATGCCGTTCCCGGCCTCGCGCCCCGGAGACCGGAAAGGAGTGCCCGTTCCGATGACGGCGCCCAAACCCGTCCCCGACCTCCAGTCCCTCGCGGACCAGGTCCTGCTCCAGCGCTTCTCGCCCGCCGCCGTCCTCGTGAACGGAGACGGCGACATCCTCTTCATCAGCGGGAGGACGGGGAAGTACCTCGAGCCCGCCGCGGGGAAGGCGAACTGGAACGTCTTCGCCATGGCCCGCGAGGGGCTCCGCCAGGAGCTCCCCGCGATCTTCCAGAAGGCCGTTCGCGACGGGGCCGGCTCCCGGCGCGGGGTCCGGCTGGGATCCGGAACGGACGCGCCCCTCGTCGACGTCACCGTCCAGGCGCTCACCGAGCCGGAAGCGCTGCGCGGGACGGTCATGATCGTCTTCTCCGACGTGGCCCCTCTCCCCGGTCCCGCCGAACCGCTCCGGAAGAGGGCGGGCGCGCCCAGGACCCCGCAGGCGGCGGCGCTCCGGGCGGAGCTCGACGAGGCCCGCGCGTCGCTCGCGTCGCTCCGGCGCGAGATGCAGGCGATGCACGAGGAGATGCAGACGTCGCAGGAGGAGCTCAAGTCCGCGAACGAGGAGCTCCAGTCGACGAACGA
>JAGOBQ010000667.1 GCA_017999215.1 Thermoanaerobaculia bacterium | reverse complement strand
TGACCGTATGACGACGTCCGCCTTCTACGGCAAGTTCGAGCGCCACTCGCACGGTGAGGGGCTCAAGGGCCACTCCACGCACTACTGCCCGGGCTGCGGCCACGGCCTCGCCCACAAGTACCTCGGCGAGGCGATCGACGAGCTCGGCATCCAGGACAAGACCGTCGCCGTCTCCCCGGTCGGATGCTCCGTCTTCCTCTACTACTACTTCGACGTCGGCAACACGCAGGCCGCCCACGGCCGCGCCCCCGCCGTCGCGATCGGGCACAAGCTCGCGAACCCCGAGTCGATCGTCATCTCCTACCAGGGGGACGGCGACCTCGCCTCGATCGGCCTCGCCGAGATCGTCTCGACGGCCCAGATGGGCATCCCGATCACCGTCATCTTCGTCAACAACGCGATCTACGGCATGACCGGCGGCCAGATGGCCCCGACGACCCTCATGGGCCAGCGTACGGCCACGAGCCCCGACGGCCGCGTCGAGTTCATGGGCCAGCCGATGAAGATGGCCGAGCTGATCGCCGGCCTCGACGGCCCCGTCTACGTCGAGCGGGTCGCCCTCTTCAACCCCAAGCAGAGGAACCGCGCGAAGAAGGCGATCCACAAGGCGCTTCAGAACCAGGTCGAGAAGCGCGGCTTCTCGTTCGTCGAGGTCCTCGCCGAGTGCCCGACGCACCTGAAGGCGACGCCCGAGCAGGCCGAGAAGTGGGTCGAGGAGAAGATGCTCCCGATGTTCCCGCTCGGCGTGAAGAAGGACGAGACGCGGGAGCCCTGGTGGGATCGGCCCGCCCCGACGTTCGAGACGGAGCGCGTCCTGAAGGAGATCGGCGCGGGCGAGGAGAAGGCGCCCCGCTTCTGCTCGTCGTTCCCGAACCACGTCGCGAAGCACGACATCTCGCTCAAGCTCGCCGGCTCCGGCGGCGACGGCGCCCAGACGGCCGCGATGCTCATCGTCCACGCCGGCATCAACGAGGGCTTCGACGCGACGCACATCCCGGCCTACGGCCCCGAGTCGCGCGGCGGCACCTCCTACGCCGACGTCCACGTGGCCGAGGCCGAGGTCCTCTCCCCCGCCTCCCCGAACCCGGACGTCCTCATCGCGTTCAACATGCCGAGCCTCGTCAAGTTCGGGCCGGACGTCCGGCCGGGCGGGACGATCATCTACGACAGCTCCATCATCACGGACTACACCCCCGTGAAGAGCGGCGTGAAGATGGTCGGCGTCCCGATGTCGGAGATCGCCAAGGACCTCGGCAAGCTCATGGTCAAGAACATCGTCGCCCTCGGCGCGCTCCAGGCGGCCACGGGGATCTTTCCGAAGGAGAGCTTCCTCACCGCCGTCCGCCGCGCCTTGAAGGACAAGTGCGCCATGATCCCGCTCAACGAGAAAGCCTTCGAGTGGGGCGTCAAGGCGGCCTCCGAGGTCACCGTCCCGTGAGCGCGCCCGTGCCGGTGACGCTCTCCCCGGAGGAGTGGAAGCTCGTCTCCTCCCTCCGCGCCATTCCCGAGAGCCCGTTGAAGGAGCGTCTCGACGCCCTCTTCACCGAGGTCCTGAAGTTCGCCGTCGACCCGAAGTGCTCCGAGTCGCAGGCGGACGGCGTCCCCTGCACGAACACGAACATGGACTGCGACTCCTGTCGCAAGGTGACCGACCTGATCGACACCCTCCGGCGCCGCGTCTCCGCCGGCTAGGCGAGGGACGCGCGCCGGGCTCGGGGGCTTCCGGGGGGCCGCGTAGAGCGCCCCCCGGAAGCCTCCTCTCCCGCCGCACGACTTCCGGGAAAGCGGACCCGCGGGCGTCAGCGACCCGTGGTGAGCTCCAGGAACTCCACCGCGGCGGCGAGCTCGCGCGTGTCGCCGTTGCCCGGGATGACGTCGCTCGGTCTGCTCGCGCGACCGAACAGCAGGTAGAGGTCGTTGCCGCCACGCTGGAAGAGCGCGGCCGGGAAAGCCCACTCGTACTCGACCGGCTCGCTCGTCATGACTCGCGTGCCGACGTACATCGAGTTCACCCACAGCTGGACGGTCTGCTCCGGGAGACCCGGAAACGCGAAGGGCCAGGCCCGGATCCGAAGGCGCGCCGTCCCCGCGCGGGCGGGTCGCCCGACCTCGACCTTCGACGACGTCCCTTCGACCCAGCAGAAGCGCAGCGACGTCGGGCCGTCCGCGCCCTCGAAGCCCGACCAGCCCCGGACCAGGTGCGCGCGGTCCGCCTCGGAGCGCATCTCGATGCGCAACGCGCGCGTCGGCGGCGCGCAAGCGCCTGCCAGCAGGACCAGCACCGCGGCGGCGGCGCGCGCCGTCACGGGGGCACGACCTTTCCGTCTCGGAAGCGATAGACGCGCGCGTCCTCCGCCTCGGGGCTACGCGCCCAGGGGCGCGTCTCCCCGACGAGGCGGTCCGGGTCGGCCGCGCCTCGATAGTGGGGCGTTCGCACGAGCCATCCTTCGCCCCGAAGGGCCTCGGAGGCGTTCGCTTCCGTGACGGAGCCCTTCACTCGCGCCGCGACGAGAGGCTGGGCCCGCAGGCAGAGGTACGACCAGTCGTCCAGTCCGTAGATG